>JAYUBK010000066.1:0-2309 GCA_043740835.1 Chloroflexota bacterium | reverse complement strand
CGGCACCTGCACCGTGAACTCCTTGAAGAACGGGTGCTTGAATCGCAACGACACGCCCGGAATCTTGCCCAGTTCATCCGCGAGATAGTGCGCCTTCTGCAAGCACAGATTCGCGGTCTCTTTCAACCCTTGAGGCCCGAGCGCCGCCAGATAGACGGCGGTCCGCAAGGCAAAGAGCCCCTGGTTCGTGCAGATATTGCTGGTCGCCTTCTCGCGGCGGATGTGCTGCTCTCGGGCCTGCAGGGTGAGCACGAAGCCGCGGCGGCCCTCGTGGTCGTGGCCCTGCCCGACGAGCCGGCCCGGGAGGCGCCGGACCAGCTCCGTTCGGCAGGCCATAAAACCGACGTGCGGCCCTCCGAAGCTGGGCGTGAGGCCCAGCTGCTGGCCCTCGCCGACGGCGATGTCGGCGCCGTATTCGCCGGGCGGGGCGAGGATGGCGAGGCTTACCGGGTCGACACAGGCGACGACGAGCGAGCCCTTGCGGTGCGCGACCGCGGACAGGCCCTGAGCGTCCTCGACGAGACCGAGGAAGTTCGGCTGCTGGAAGACGACTGCGGCCACGGAGTCGTCGAGCGCCTCCTCGAGGCGCTTGAGATCGACGATACCGCCGGGGGCGTCGAGTCTGGAGACCTGAAACCGGCGGCCCGCCGCGTAGCCGCGGAGGACTTCCTCGTACTCCGGATGGAGGTAACCGGCGATGAGGACTTTATGGCGCCCGGTCTGGACGACGGCCATCATCGCCGCCTCGGCGACCGCGGTCGCTCCGTCGTAAAGAGAGGCGTTGGCGGCGTCCATCGCCGTCAGCTCGGCGATCAGCGTCTGGAACTCGAAAATCGCCTGGAGCCAGCCCTGGCTCGCCTCGGGCTGGTAGGGGGTGTAGGCGGAGTAGAACTCGCTCTTCGAAGTCACGGCAGGGACCGCGGCGGGGATGAAGCGCCTGTAGACGCCGCCGCCACGGAAGGTCAGCCGGTCCTCGAAGGTCGTGTTCCGGGAGGCCAGCCGGCGCAGGACCCCCATCGTCTCTGCCTCGCTGAGCCCTTCGGCAAGGTCGAGCTTCTGGAGCCGAAGACGCGCCGGGATGTCGCTGAGGAGCGGCTCCATCGTGTCGGCACCGAGGGCAGCGAGCATCTCCGCCCTGTCCTCGGGCGAGTGGACTAGGTAAGGCACCAGTGCGGCTGCCTCACCTAGTGGGTTTCGGACTCGGCGAAAGCCTTGTAGGCGCCTTCGTCGAGGAGCTCGCCGGGTTCCCCGCCGGCAAGCTCGACCTTCATGATCCAGCCCTCTCCGTAGGGGTCGCTGTTGACGAGCTCCGGATTTCGGCTGAGGCGCTCGTTGACCTCGACGATCTTGCCCGTGGCAGGCGAAAAAAGATCGTTGGCGGCCTTCACCGACTCGATCACGCCGAAGGCTGCGCCGGCGCCGACCTCATTGCCGATCTTTGGCAGCTCCAGGAAGACAACATCGCCGAGCTGGGCCTGTGCGAAGTCGGTTATCCCGACCGTGGCGACGTTGCCCTCGATGGCGATCCACTCGTGGCTCTTCGTATAGCGACGCTCGGCCAACTCGAACTTCCTCCTTAGTGAAAGAACCTACCGGCCCAACGGAACCTGCCGGCCCAAGAGAACCTACGAGGCCTTGGCCGGCGAGTGCACCGAACCCCTGTACAGGGGGAGTGCCGCCGCTTCCACCGCGCCCGCCTGGCCACGGATGTCGATCTCGGCTCGGCTTCCCGGAGTCACCGTGCCCTTCTCGACCGACGCCATTCCGATGCCGCGGTTGAGGAAGAATGAGAACGTACCACTCGTGACCTTACCTACGACCCGTCCATCGAGGCTCACCGCGGCATCGTGGCGGGGGATCGTCCTCTCGATGCCGTAGAGGCCGATCATCTCCCGCTTCGGACCCGCGGCCCTGATTTCCTGGAGAGCTGACGAGCCGATGAACTCGCCCTTGCCAAGTCTGACGACCCAGCCAAGACCGGCGTCGAGGGGGTTGGTGTTCTCATCCATGTCACTGCCGTAGAGACGGAGGGCCGCCTCCATGCGGCAGGCGTCGCGGGCTCCCAGGCCGGCCGGCAACACGCCCGCCTCGGCTCCCGCTGCCAGGATCGCGCGCCAGACCGCGGGTGCCTCCTCGGAGTCGACGAAGATTTCGAAGCCATCCTCGCCCGTGTAGCCGGTTCGGGAGAGGATTACGGGCGCCCCGTCGATCTCACCCTCGCCAAACCCGAAGTAAGGAACGGCGTCCAGGTCGATTCCGCCGGCCGGCAGCACCGACTGGGCGATCGGGCCCTGGAGCGCCAGCAGGCT
>JAYUBK010000065.1:0-22723 GCA_043740835.1 Chloroflexota bacterium | reverse complement strand
TAGCTCGAGGTGTGCGGCCGGGAGGCGAATCAGGTAGGAAACGTCAGGTCAACCGTGGCGCTTCGGCGTTGCAGTCAGATTGCAGTCAAATTGGAGCTACCAGGGGGAGTGGCCAACGCGAACCCACTAGATGTTGTGGTCCGCCCAATGCTCGACCCCTAGATTTGGCTCCGGAGCACGGATTCGAACCGTGAACCTTGGGATTAACAGTCCCCTGCTCTACCGTTGAGCTACTCCGGAGCGGCAGAAGACCGCATTTTACGCGCAAGGCCGAGGCGTCTTCGGAACCGCCGACGAGCGGTGCGAGCGACCCCGCCGCCGAACGCCGAAAGAGGACGAACGCCGGCCTACTTCTCGGCCGCGGGGTTCTCCGTCGGTTTTTCCATCAGCTCTTTGAACGAGCCTTCGAAATTCTCGAGCCGCCTGTGGACCTCGAGGACCTCGTCGCTGCTGATGGCCTCGGTGCGGTCCACGATCGGGCGCCGTTCGGTCCATTCGGCGCCGCATTCGCAGCGGTGATAGACGTAAAGGGCGACTTCGGCCTGGTGCACGTAGATCTGCGCCTCAGTGCGGTTGCGCCCACAGGCACAACGAGAAGGCTCCGGTCCCAATTTCGGCTTTTCCATGACGTGTACTCCGACGATTGGTGGGAAGGACGCGGGTTGACCTGATTCTAATACGGACTTGCGTTGAGTGGACGATTAAGAGACGCCTGCCCTGTTGAGCTCGCGGACCAGCTCGGGGACGGCTCGGAGGCGGCCCTCCCGCGCGGCCTCGTGCAGCGTCTCGTACTGGGAGAGGATGTCCACGAAGCCTTCGCCGAGATTGAGCCCATGGCGGTAGAGGATCTCCCTGCCTTCCGGGTGTCCCCGGACGACGTCGACGATGCGCGACTGGGGTGTGAACTCAGGCATCGGGCGGAGGCGCCTCGCGCTCGACGAGAACGTCGCGGCCGTGCCAGAGCCTGGGCACGAATGAGGGCGGGGGCTCGCTGAAGGTCGCCACGAGGACCCACCTTCCATCTCGCACGGCAGGCCGGACCACCACCTTGCCCCTGTGGCCGCGCGCCCGGAGTTCGTCCATGAGAGCCGTGCCGAAAAGCGCGAGTGTGTTGACCTGGTTTTCGGTGTTGATGCGGCCGCCTTCGCTGGAGCCGTCGACGCCGGAGGTGCGCGAATTGAGGATCACGGTCCCATGAGGTTAGCGGAGGCAACGGCGACAATCGCCTCGGCGGCGCCCGTGAAGCCGATGGTGCCCGTGTCAAGGACCATGTCGTAGTGGGCGGGATGCGACCAGTCATGGTTATAGATCTCGCGGATGTAGGCCGAGCGGTTCGCGTCGGTCTCCCGGATCCGCTTGGCCGCGGCGTCCGCGGTGAGGTTGAACAGCTCCATCACAAGGCGCGTCCGGGACTCGACCCTGGCCCGCAGGAAGGCGCTGAGAACGCCCGGGTGCTCGCGGAGGATGAACGTGGCACCGCGACCGACGATCACGCAGTTGCCAGACGCCGCGGCGCTTCTGATCGCCTCCTGCGTCAGCTGGAGGACGGCGCGGCCGGGATCGAAGGCCGGGTCCTGGAAGGGCGGCGTCCAGATCGTCGGGTCCTGGGGCGAAGAGAAGTCGACGCCGGCGAGCTGCTGGAGCAGGCGGTCGAGAAAGCCCGCCCGCCGCTCGTCGTGCTTATCGACGAAGTCCTCATTGAGGGCGAGCTTGCGGGAGACCTCGGCCACGAGGCGGCGATCGAGGAAGTCCCAACCGAGTCGGTCGGCGACGAGGCGGCCGACCTGCTCCCCGCCGGCTCCGAACTCGCGTGCGATTGTGATGACCCCCATCCTCTCTTTAGCCTAAGGACTCTTGACCACAATCCAGACAACTGAAAACGAACGGAGGGAGTGGATCATCCCGGTGGGGCTCGCCGGCGGCTCCGCGATACTCCTCGGCTGGAACCTGGGAGCGCGCACCCTGGCGGATTTCGACGAAGCCATCTACGCCGAGATCGCGCGCGAGATGACCCGCGACAGGAGCTGGATCGTCCTCCACTTCAACTACGCGCCCTGGTATCAGAAGCCGCCCCTCCTGATGTGGATCCAAGCCGTCCTTTTCCAGATCTTCGGCGCCAGTGACGTGGCGGCCCGCATGCCTTCGCTGGTTGCCGGCGCCTGTCTCGTCAGCCTCACCTACGTCATCGCGCGGCGCTATCTGGAGTGGCAGGCGGCGCTGCTTTCGGCACTGGTCCTCGTGGGCTGCTACCAGTTCGTGGCGGCCGCCCGCTTCGCGACCACCGACATGCTCCTGACTCTCTTCATCTATCTCCAGGTCTGGGCCTATCTCCGCGTCCGGGAGGGCGATGAACGCTCCTGGTTCATCGCCGGCGCCGCGGCCGGGCTCGGGATCATGACCAAGGGTGCGGCCGGCCTGACCGGGCCCCTGATCCTTGTCGTCGCCCTGGCAGCGGATCGCAAGCTCGGCGCGGCGTGCCGGGGGCGCACCGTCTGGCTGGCGGCTGCCTTGACGCTCACGATCGCCCTCCCCTGGCACGTCCTCGCCCTCGCCAGTGGGGGCAGGGCCTTTCTGGACGACTACGTCGGCTACCACCTTCTCCGGCGTACGACCCAACCCATCGAAGGCCACGAGGGCAGCGTGCTGACCTATTTCGCGTATATCCGCAACCAGTTCTTCCCCTGGGCGTATCTGGCCCTCTTCGCCGTCCCGGCTCACGCGTACCGGTGGTACCGGCACCGGGATGTCTCGTCCGTGCTGCTGGCGACAGTCCTCGTCGTGTTGCTGCTTTACACCGGTGTCCAGACCAAGCTCGTCTGGTACATCCTCCCGGTCTACCCGGCGCTCGCGATAGTGACTGCGTCGGTTCTCTGGCGCGCGGCCGTGGGTGGTCGCTTCGAGCTAGCTCTCGTCGCGGCGGCGGGAATCCTGGGGGCTCTCCTGATTCCCCACCAGTTCATCACTTACCCGCGTTCTTGGGCCTATGGCTACCTTGCCGCTCTGGCACTGGTGGGTTTGGTGTTCTTAGCGCTCAGGAAGCGGCAAAGAGGGGCGGCCGTGGTCGCCGTACTGACGGTGGGTTTCTTCGCCGGCGCAAGCCTCTACCGCGACATTGCGCTCTACAGTCCCGACAGTCCCGCCATCGTCACGGTAGCCAGGGCGGCGCACGGCGGCACTCCGCGGCCTCTGGGAGTGCTTATCAACGACAAGCGCCTGATGCTTGACACGCCCGTCTGGCCAGACCTTCTCTGGTACTCGGACCGGCCGCTGGTGACGATCGAAGGATCGACTCCGATCGGAGGAATCAGCGACTTTGTCCTGGCCGACAGCTCGGTGCCGGGCCTGCGCACCGTTTTCGTTTATGAGGGATACGCGTACGCCACCACGACGGCTGCGCCTTGAGAGCCTCTACTCGAGATAGTCGCGAAGCTTTTTGGATCGGCTCGGGTGGCGCAGCTTGCGGAGCGCCTTGGCCTCGATCTGGCGAATGCGCTCGCGGGTGACGCCAAAACGCTTGCCGACCTCCTCAAGCGTGCGCTGGTGGCCGTCGATGAGGCCGAACCGGAGTTGCAGCACCCGACGCTCGCGTGGGGTGAGGGTGTCGAGGATGTCCTCGACCTCGTTGCGAAGCATCGTCAGAGAGGCTGCGTCCGACGGTGACGTGGCCTCCTTATCCTCGACGAAGTCGCCCAGGTGGGAGTCCTCCTCCTCGCCGATCGGCGTCTCCAGGGAGACCGGGTCCTGCGAGACCTTGATGATCTCCCGGACCCGCTCGGGCGTGATCCCCATCTCCTCCGCGATCTCGTCGTCGGCGGGCTCCCGGCCGAGCTCCTGGAGGAGGCGGCGGGAAACTCGCACCAACTTGTTGATCGTCTCGACCATGTGGACAGGGATCCGGATGGTGCGGGCCTGGTCGGCGATGGCGCGCGTGATCGCCTGCCTGATCCACCAGGTGGCGTAGGTCGAGAACTTGTATCCCTTGTGGTAGTCGAACTTCTCGACCGCCCGGATGAGGCCCATGTTGCCTTCCTGGATCAGGTCCAGAAAGCTCATACCACGGCCGATGTACTTCTTCGCGATTGACACCACCAGCCGCAGGTTGGCCTCGGTGAGGCGCTGCTTGGCCTCGTAGGATCCCTCCTCGATTGCTTTCGCAAGGGTGACCTCGTCGGCGGCGGTGAGGAGGCTGACCCGGCCGATCTCCTTGAGATACATCCGCACCGGGTCATCGAGGGAGACCGAGTCCATCATCTCGATGTCGATGAGGAGCTCGTCGTCGATCTCCTTGTCCTCGAAGTCCTTCTCGGAGTCGGTGACCTCGATACCGATCTCCTTGAAGGCCTGGACGACCTTGAAGACCTGCTCCGGCTCGGCCTCCAACTCGGGGAACGCTCCGGCGACGTCGTCCGGGGTCAGGTATCCCTGCTCCTTGCCCTTTACGATCAGGGCCTCGGCCAGTTGGATCAACTCGTCCTCGAGCTTTGTCTCCGCGCGTTCCTGGGTCTTCGCCAAGCTTCTAATTCCCCTTGCTGACCTTTAAGGCCTCTACGGCCTGCACGGCCCTGTGGTATTCCGCGACGAGGATCGCAACCTGATCCCTGTCCCCCCGCTGCTCGGCCTCGCCGATGGCCCGCTGCACGGAGCGGACAAGAGACTTTAGCGATTCCAGGCGGAGTCTCCATGCCATCTCGTCGATCACCTCGTCGTCGGTGCGCGGTGGCGGACTGGCCCAGGCGCGCCTGATCAGCTCCTGTTCGGTGTCCTCGAAGGTCCCCAATTCGGCCCGGAGCGCGTCGGACCCACCACGTGAAAGCGTCTCGACGAGCTTCGCGAAGAGGCTGCGGTCCTCCTCGGCGAAGTCATCCGGCCGCACGCGGGACCGGACCCTGTCAAGGGCCTCCGGTCGCGCCGCGAGGAGAGAAAGCAGATGTTGGCCGACGGTCGCTTTCTTCCCCGCCGACCGGCGTGCCAAACCGTCCTCGGGCTGCCGGGGCGGCGGCTGGTTGCCGTTACGGCGTTCCGAAGCCCGGCCGGCCTGGCGGGAAAGCGGCCGCGTCATCAGTTGCGGCTCGATGCCAAGCCACTCTGCGGACTTCAGGCGATAAGCCTCCCGCACCGCCGGGTCAGAGATCTTGCCAAGCACGTCATATACACGCTCGAGAGCGATTTCGAGGTCGCGCGGACGCGTCGGGTTGAGCTGGCGCGTCACCTCACGGATCCAGAACTCCCACTCGGGTGCCGCCTCGCGCGCCGCCCTGGTCCAGTCTCCCCCCCCGCGCAGGAACTCGTCGGGGTCCTTCGCACCACCCAGGCTGGCGACCCGGCTCCGAAGCCCCGCCACCGAGGCCTGCTCGATGGCCCGGAAGGCGGCCGCGCGGCCGGCGTCGTCTCCGTCGAACGCGAGCACCAGCTCATCGGTGAAGCGCTTGAGGAGGCGAACCTGGTCCTCGGTCAAAGCGGTGCCGGAACTCGCTATCGCGTTGGTGACGCCGAACTGGTGGGCGACGATGACATCGAACTGGCCCTCGACGAGCACCGCATGCTTGCGCTTGCCGATCTCATCCTTGGCAAGGTCGAGCGCGAAGAGGACACGGCCCTTCGAGTAGGCGGGTGTCTCCGGTGAGTTGACGTACTTGCGCGGGTCGTCGACGACGGTCCGACCCACGAACGCGACGGCCTGACCTCGCTCATCGCGGATGGGGACGATGAGGCGGTTGCGAAAGAAGTCCTGGCCTGAATTGTTGACGAGCCGCGCCAGGATGGCGTCGGCCACCGGCTTCTCCCTGGTTTTGAGGTAGTGGGAGAGCGACCTGCCGCCGGCGGGCGCAAAGCCGAGGCCGAAGCGGCGCGCCGTTTCCTCGCTGACGCCCCGCTTCGCGAGCAGCTCGCGGCCCGCCAGGCCGGCCTCGGTCGAGTGGAGGACGTAGTCGTAATAGCGTGCCGCGAAGGCATTGAGCTCGATGATCTTGCGCTTCTGCTGGGTGCGCTCGCGCGCAGCCGGGCTCTCCTTCGTCAGCTCGATCCCAGCCCGGTCTGCGAGGAGCTGAAGGGCTCCTTTGAAGTCGGTCTTCTCGATCAGCTCGACGAACGTGAAGGCATCCCCGCCGCGGTCACATCCGAAGCAGTGCCACGTCTGCTGTTGGGGGGTGACCCGGAAGCTTGGCGTCTTCTCGTTGTGGAAGGGGCACAGGCCCGTGAACTGTCCGCCGACCTGGCGGAGCCTGACGTGCTCGCGCACGAGGTCCACCAGGTCCACCCTGTTCTTGATCTGTTGCGGGACGTCCTCGTCTGCGACGGCGGGCACTTCCGCGAAATTTAGGCCTGTTTTCCTATTTGGTGGTCGTGCCCTCAGCCATGACGGCCTGTGCGGCCGCCAGGCGCGCCACCGGGACTCGATAGGGACTGCATGAGACGTAATCGAGGCCGAGATCGTGGCAGATCTTGATCGACTCCGGGTCGCCGCCATGCTCCCCGCAGATGCCGATCTCAAGGCCGGGCCGGGTCTTGCGGCCTTCCGTCACCGCGATGCCCATGAGGCGCGCCACACCGCCTGAATCGATCGTTTCGAAGGGGTTTCGCGGCAGGATCTTCTCCTCCAGGTAGCGGCCGATGAACTTGCCCTCGGCGTCGTCACGGCTGAACCCGAACGTGGTCTGGGTGAGGTCGTTGGTGCCAAAGGAGAAGAACTCGGCATCCTCCGCGATCTCGCCGGCGGTCAACGCAGCGCGGGGAATCTCGATCATGGTCCCGAACTTGTAGTGGACCTTGATCCCTTTCTCGTCCTGGACCTTGCGGGCGACCTCTTCTAGCTCGGCCTTCACCGAGCGGAGCTCGTTGATGTGGCTGACGAGCGGAATCATGATCTCGGGTCGGGCGTCGACGCCCTTCTTCTTGAGGTCGCAGGCAGCCTCGATGATCGCGCGGACCTGCATCCGCGTGATCTCGGGATAGAGGATCGAGAGGCGCACGCCGCGCAGGCCCAGCATGGGGTTGGCCTCGGAAAGCTGCTCTACACGGCTGAGCAGCTTCTCGGCCTCCGCCAGCTTCCTGGGACTCTTCTTGGTGATTCGCAGCTCGGTCGTGAGGCGGACGAGCTCCTCCCGGTTGGGCAGAAATTCGTGCAGCGGCGGGTCGATCAGGCGGATGACCACGGGCAGACCTTTCATCGCGTTGAGGATCCCGTTGAAGTCGCCGCGCTGGAGGGGCAGCAGCTTGGCGAGCTGCTTCTCGCGCTCCTCCGTCGTTTCGGCGAGGATCATCGCCTGGACGATCGGGAGCCGCTCCTCCTCCATGAACATGTGCTCGGTGCGGCACAGGCCGATGCCCTGGGCGCCGTTCTCGCGTGCCTTCTCGGCGTCGTGCGGATAGTCCCCGTTCGCCCAGACCTCGAGTCGGCGGATCCCGTCTGCCCAGCCGAGAAGCGTCTTGAAGTCCGCCGAAGGCTTGGGCTCGATGGTGGCGACCCGGCCTCTGAACACATTCCCGGTGGTGCCGTCGATGGTGATCTCGTCGCCCTGCTTGATGGTCACACCACTGCTCGTAAACTCACGGGCGCGGATGTCGACGTCGACCTCGTTGGCCCCGACTATGCACGGCCTCCCCATGCCGCGCGCCACCAGGGCCGCGTGGCTGGCAGTGCCGCCAGTCGAGGTGAGGATGCCTTTGGCGGCGATCATGCCGTGCACGTCGGACGGGTTCGTCTCAACGCGGACGAGGATCACCGCCCTGCCCTCCTTCCCCCACTCCTCGGCGGTGTCAGGGTCGAAGACGGCCTGGCCCGTGGCGGCACCAGGGGATGCGGGGACGCCCTTGCCGATCACGTCGGCCTTGGCGTTGGGGTCGACGCGCGGATGCAGCAATTGCTCGATCTGGCGCGGCTCGACGCGGGCGACGGCCTCCTCCCTGGAGATGACGCCCTCCTTGACCATCGCCACGGCGATCTTGACGGCAGCTTCGCCGGTGCGCTTGGCACTGCGGGTCTGGAGCATGTATAGCTTGCCGTTCTCGATGGTGAACTCGAGGTCCTGGGCGTCCTTGTAGTGCGCCTCGAGCTTCGCGGCGTAATCCTCGAACTCCCGGTAAACCGTGGGCATCTTCTTCTTGAGCGCCGCGATGGGCTCGGTGTCGCGGATGCCGGCCACGACGTCTTCGCCCTGGGCGTTGCCGAGGTAGTCGCCGTAGAGCTCGCGCCCGCCGGAGATCGGATTGCGCGTGAAGGCGACTCCCGTGCCCGAATCGCCACCCATGTTGCCGAAGACCATGGTCTGGACATTCACCCCCGTACCGAGGTCATCGGGGATCTTCTCAGAGCGCCGGTAGGCGATGGCGCGGTCGGTGTTCCAGGAGCTGAACACCGCCTCAATGGCGCCTCGCAGCTGGACCAGGGGGTCGGCCGGGAAGTCCTCTCCGGTCTGCTGCCGGTACTCGCCCTTGAAGCCGTCGACGACCTGGCGGAGCTGCTCGGGAGAGAGTTCGGGGTCGGTCTTGACGCCGGCCAACTTCTTGGCTTCGCTGAGCGCCTCCTCGAAGATCTCGCCATCGATCCCTTTGACGATCTTCCCGTACATCTGGACGAAGCGGCGATACGAGTCGAGGGCAAAACGCTCGTCGCCGGTAAGCCGCGTCAGTCCGTTGAGCGTGTCCTGGTTTAGGCCCAGGTTCAGCACTGTGTCCATCATCCCGGGCATCGAAAACTTGGCGCCCGAACGGACGCTGACCAGGAGAGGGTTCTTCGGGTCGCCGAACCCTTTCCCGGTCTGCTTCTCGACGTCCTTGAGGGCTTCGAGGACCTGCTCCCAAAGGCCCCCGGGGAATTTCTTGCCGCCGGCGTAGTACTGCCGGCAGGTTTCGGTCGTGATGGTGAAGCCGGGAGGGACGGGCATTCCGGCCCGCGTCATCTCGGCGACGCCCGCGCCCTTGCCGCCGAGCAGGTCCTTCATATCCTTCGAGCCTTCCTTGAAGAGGTAGACCCACTTCGTGGCGGAGGCTTTCGCCGAGTTTGGTTTTTCCATTGTCTTGGCCATGTTCGAGATAGTTTGCACCACCCGGATTGCCTGTCAGATGGTGGTTGAAGGCGCTCTTTCCTTTGTGGGGCTGAAGCCCCTCCGAAATCGCGGTCTCGCGATTGGGAATGGCCGACCCTCGCGGAGACTGGCTTGGTTTTGTGGTGGGGCTGAAGCCCCTCCGAAATCGCGGTCCTCGCGATTTTTCGCCCCGCCCGCGCACTCGCGCGGGTGAAGGGGGCCTCCCCCTTCCACCCCCCGAGCGTGCAATTGCCGAGCGCATTGCCGGGGCGTGCGGCGGGGGCCGGGGGGCTGCAGGCCCCCTTTGACAGGATCAAGCGAGTTTTCCCGATGGTCGTGCGGCAAGAATTGGCCGCCCCTCCGAAATCGCGGGCCTCGCGATTTCTCGCCCCGCCGGCGCACTCGCGCCGGTGTAGGGGAGTTCCCCTACGACCCCTGGCTGGTTGGTCTGTGAAGTGGTCATGAGGTGACCATCGTGCCGATGCCGGCTTCTGTGAATAGTTCGAGCAGGACTGCGTGCGGTGTCCTGCCGTCGATGATGTGGGCGAAGGGCACGCCGTCGAGCGCGCGCAGGCACGCCTTGAGCTTTGGGATCATCCCGCCCGAAGCGTGTCCCGAATCGATGAGAGCCATCGCCTCAGGCGCTTTGAGCTCGCTGATGACCTGGCCGTCGGCGCCCTGGACGCCGGGGACGTCCGTGAGGAGGATCAGCTTGGAGGCACCGAGGCCGACGGCGATCTCCGCGGCGACCGTGTCGGCGTTGATGTTGTAGGCGTGGCCGTCGTAACCGAGGCCGATGGATGCGATGACCGGGATGTAGCCGCGCCCGATCAGGGCCTCGATGGGCTCGGGGTTGACCTGGGTCACCTTGCCCACATAGCCGAGGGAGGGGTCGTCGGCCTCGGCGATGATGCTCGGACCGTCCTCACCGCTCATGCCGACAGCCTGGCCGCCGAGGCGGTTGATCGTGGCGACGAGGTCGGGGTTGATCTTGCCGGTCAGGACCATCTTCACGACCTCGATCGTCGCCTCGTCGGTGATGCGGAGGCCATCTTTGAACGCGGCCTTGATGCCGAGTCGCTCACTCATGGCGGTGATCTCCGGTCCGCCGCCATGGACGAGGACCGGGTAAAGACCGACGTAGCGGAGAAGCACGATGTCGAGGAGCGTCTCCTCCTTCTTCTCCATGGCGCTGCCGCCGAGTTTGATGACGATCTTCTGGCCGTGAAACCGCTTGATGTAGGGCAGCGCCTCGACAAGCACCCGGGCTCTTTCGGCGGCGTCGATGGTCATTTGACTTTCCTCATGTCGTGTAGTCGGCGTTGATGCGCACGTACTCCTCGCTCAGGTCGCAGCCCCAGGCCTCGGCCGTCCCATCCCCGAGGCCGATCTCGGCTGCGATCTCGATCTCGGGCTTCTCGAAAGCCAGGCGGACAGTGTCCAGGTCGACATTGACGCCGGCACCCGCCGTGAACACCGTCAGTCCGCCGATGTTCAGCGTCAGGCGGTCGATGGCCAGGTCGGCTCCACTGTAGCCAAGCGCGCAGACGATGCGGCCCCAGTTGGGATCCCCGCCGTGGATCGCCGTCTTGACGAGGCTGGAGGACGCGACCGCACGGGCGAGCAGCCGCGCATCGGCGTCGTGAACGGCGCCATTGATGCTGACCGTGATGAGCTTGGTGGCACCCTCGCCGTCGCGGGCTATCGAGCGGCTGAGCTCACGAGCGACCTCCGTGATCGCCGCCTCGAGCTGAGCGGCTTCGTCCGAGCCCGCGGTTATCGCCGGGTTGCCGGCCGCTCCGTTCGCGAAGACGAGAAAGGAGTCGTTGGTCGAACTATCGCCGTCCACCGTCACCTGGTTGAAGCTGCGGTCGGCGATTCGCCGCACCATGCTCGACAGCAGCCCCGGTTCGACCGCAGCGTCCGTCGTCACATAGGCAAGCATCGTCGCCAAGTTCGGATGAATCATCCCGGAACCCTTTGTCATGCCGCCGACGCGCACGCCGAAGCCGGCGATCTCGACGATCGCGGAGGCGGTCTTGGGCACCGTATCGGTTGTCATGATCGCCCGGGCCGCCTTTTCACCCCCGTCCTCGCTGAGAGCGGAACAGGCTTCGCCGATGCCAACCTTGATGGCGTCCATCGGGAGGAAGCGGCCGATGACCCCTGTCGAACTCACAATCACCTGCGGCGGGTCCAGATCCAGCTTGTCCGCCGTCATCTTTGCCATCCGGAGAGCGTCCTTATACCCCTGGGCCCCAGTGCAGGCGTTGGCGTTTCCCGAGTTGACCACGAAGGCTCTGACGCGGTTTTGTTTCAGGTGCAACTGGTCGATTACGACCGAGGCCGACTTCACCCGGTTCGTGGTGAACACACCCGCCGCATCGCAGGGCAGGTCCGAATAGACGACACAGAGATCGTCGCGTTGCCCGCTCGGCATCGCCGCGGCGCCGGCGGTGAAGGCTTTGATACCGCAGGCCGCGGCGCCCGCACGCCAGCCGCGGGCGAAGGTCACGGCCATTGCAGGCTGAGCTCCAGACCGACGGTCCGATCGAGGCCGAAGGCGATGTTGAAACATTCGACCCCCTGGCCGGAAGCTCCCTTGACAAGGTTGTCGAGGGCTGCCGTAACCACCGCCTTGCCGCCCTGCGCCGAGACATTGATGAGGCAGAGGTTGGTGTGCGCCGCCAGCTTGGTGTCAGGTGATTTCGGGATGACTCGAGTGAAGGGCTGGTCCGCGTAGAACTCGGTGTAGACATCGCGCAACTCCTCGACACTGCCGGTGAGGTCGAAGTAGCAGGTGGCGAGAATTCCGCGGACCATGGGCACCAGGTGCGGGACGAAGGTGATCCGGGGCGCCTTCCCCGCCTCCACCAGCGCGCCCAACTCCTGAACCAACTCGGGAAGGTGGCGATGGCCGTCGATGGCATACGCATGGACGGTCTCGTCGACCTCCGAGAAGTGAACCCCCATGGAAACCGAGCGACCGGCGCCGCTGACGCCCGATTTGGCGTCTACGACGATGTCGCCGCCGACGAGGCCCGACGCCACCGCGGGGGCCAGAGCCAGGATCGAGCATGTTGAGTAGCATCCGGGAACCGCCACCAGCTCGGCGCCGGGAAGCTCGCCGGAATGGAGTTCAGGAAGCCCGAAGATGCGCCTTTGGAGCAGGGCCGGCGCGGGGTGTTCCTGCTTGTACCAGCGCGGGTAGGCGCCGGCGTCAGAGAGCCGGAAGTCGGCGCTCATGTCGATGACGCGCGCGCCCCCGAGCAGCCAGTCGGCCGCTTTGGCCGCGCCGACGTTGTGAGGGAGGCAGCTGAAGACGACGTCGACCTCCCCGGCCCTCGGTTCGTCGATGAAGGTGCCTTCAAGTCCGTGGAGTGGGAAGACAGCCGAATACGGCTGTCCCGCGTAGGACCGCGAAGTAAGCTGAACGAGCTCGACGCCGGGATGACGGGCGAGCAGGTGCACGAGCGTCATGCCCGCGTATCCATTCGCCCCCGCGATAGCCGCCCTGATCTTGCGCGCTATTGCCATGAATGCATGAAGATACAGGAATGCCGCATAACTATGCGATGGGCAGTTCTTCCTGCATCTCTCCCGGAAGCCGTTCCTCCTGCATCTCCCCCGGCAGCAATTCTTGGTAGAAACAGCTTGTTGCCCCGGTGTGGCAGGCGGGTCCGGAGGCCTTGACGCGGAGTAGCACCGTGTCGCTGTCACAGTCGAGCCGTCTCTCGACGACTTCCATCGTGTTGCCCGAAGTCGCGCCCTTCTCCCAAAGCCCCCGCGTACGCGAGTGGAACCAGGCCCGACCCGTGCTGACAGTCCGCTCCCAGGCCTGCGCGTCCATGTAGGCGAGCATCAGGACCTGGCCGCTGGTGGCGTCCTGGACGATCGCCGGCACCAGTCCCTTGGAGAAGTCGGGAGCCTGTTCGCTCACAGCCTCATCTCCAGGCCGAGCTCGCGGAGCCGCCGCTTGGCGTCCGGGATCGGGATCTCGCCGAAGTGAAAGATCGTGGCCGCCAGCGCGGCCTCGGCCCCCCCCGTGGTGAGCGCTTCGTGGAGGTGTTCCACGGTCCCGGCACCGCCCGACGCGATGACAGAGAGCCGGACCGCACGACTGACCGCGGCGGTAAGCTCGAGGTCATAGCCATCTCGCGTGCCGTCCTTGTCCATCGAGGTGAGGAGGATCTCCCCCGCCCCCCGCCGCTCGCCCTCGGCGGCCCACTCGACGGCGTCCAAACCCGTCGGACGGCGACCCCCGTGGCTGTAAACCTCCCAGTCCGGACCGTCTCCGCGCCGTCGCGCGTCGATGGCGAGGACCATGCACTGGGCGCCGAAGATCTCGGCGCCGCGCGTGAGCAGCTCGGGGTCGGCGATCGCGGCGCTGTTGACTGCCACCTTGTCCGCCCCGTGGCTCAACAGCTCCTGCATGTCGTCGGTGGTCCGCACACCGCCACCCACCGTGAGCGGGATGAACACCTGGTCGGCCGTCCGCGCGACGGCGTCGAGCAGGATCCCACGGCCGTCCGACGACGCCGTTATATCCAGGAAAACGATCTCGTCGGCGCCGGCCCGATCGTAGGCCGCAGCCATCTCGGCCGGATCCCCGGCATCGCGCAACTCGACGAAACGGACGCCTTTGACCACGCGGCCGCCAGTCACGTCGAGGCAGGGGATGATCCGCTTAGCCGGCACCGCAGACCCCCAGGAAGTTGGCGTAGAGCCGAAGACCGTCAGGGCCGCTCTTCTCGGGATGGAACTGCGTGCCCATGACGTTCAAGCGGGCGGACGCAGCGCTCGGCGTGTGGTCGGCGCTGCCGATCGCCGCCTCGGAGCCGGTGGGCGTGTAGGAGTGGACGAAATAGAAGTAGGACCGGTCCTCGATGCCCTGCCACAGTGGTGACCAATCGGACTGGCGCACCCGACACCACCCGATCACCGGCACGCGGCTCGCGTTGGGGACCTCGGCGACCTTGCCCGGGAGCAGGCCCAACCCCTCGTGGCGACCGTGTTCGTTCGATTCCTCGAACAGCAGCTGGTAGCCGAGGCAGACCCCGAGCAGCGGAACGCCCTTGCGGGCGAGGTCGATGATCTCGCGACCGAGGTTCCCCGCAAGCAGCCGCTCGAGCGCGGGGGCAAATGCCCCGACCCCGGGCATCACAAGCCCGTTGGCGCGCGCCAGCTCCGCCTTGTCCGACGTGATCCGCGGATTCGCGCCGGCTTCCAGCAGCGCCCGCTCCACGCTGCGCAGATTGCCGACACCGTAGTCGACGATCGCGATCATCCGAGCAGGCCTTTCGAAGAGGGCACGCCCCGCCCGCCCAGGGCCATGGCCTCTCGAAGCGCGAGACCCAGCGCCTTGAACGCCGACTCGGCGATGTGGTGACGGTTGCGGCCGCGAATGCAGTCAACGTGCATCGTGGCGCCGATGTGGATCGAGAACGCCCGCCAGAACTCCTCCAAGACCTCGCTCTCGAGGGTTCCGATGCGACCCTTCAGGGGCAGGTTGTAGGAGAGGAAGGGGCGCTTCCCAAGATCCACGACGACGCGGGCCAGCGCCTCGTCAAGAGGCGCGTAGGCGGCCGCAAAGCGCGTGATGCCGGAGCGATCGGCGAGCGCCCCGGAGAGCGCCTGCCCAATGACGATGCCGGCGTCCTCGACGAGGTGATGCGTGTCGACGTGAATGTCTCCGTGACCCTTGAAGGAGAGATCGAACCAGCCGTAGCGGGCGACCTGCTCGAGCATGTGGTCCAGGAAGGGCAGGCCGGTGACGACCTCGATGCTCTCGCCGGCGTCAAGTCGCACCGTGCATTCGAGTTGGGTCTCCCTGCTGTTGCGGGTGACGGTGGCTTCCCTACTCAAGTCGTACCTCCACGGCATGGGCGTGGGCCGTCAGGCCCTCAAGGTTGGCAAGGGTCACCGTCGCCTCGCGCAGCATCTCGAGATCGCCACGAGTGAGGCTGGCGACACTGGTCCTCTTCAAGAAGGTATAGACCCCCAGAGGCGAGCTGAAACGAGCGGCGCCCGCCGTCGGCAGCGTGTGATTGGGCCCGGCGACGTAATCGCCGAGCGCGACAGTCGCATATGGCCCGATGAAGACGGCGCCCGCATTCTCGACCTGCGCGGCAAGGGGAGCGGCGTCCTCGGCGATAAGCTCGAGGTGCTCGGGCGCGAAGTCGTTGGCGACCTGCATGGCCTGGTCGAGGTCGCTGACGACGATCACACAGCAATGAGCGGCCTCGATGACCCGGGAGCGATCGAGATCCTTGACGAGGTCGGCGAACTCCTCGGCGACCCGATCCGCCAGGGCGGCCGAATCGGTGACGAGGACCGCCCACGCCAGCGGGTCGTGCTCGAGCTGGGAGGCGAGATCGGCGGCGATGTAGTCAGGGCGCGCACCGCCGTCGGCGACGACGAGGATCTCCGTCGGGCCGGCGATGGCGTCGATGCCGACGCTGCCGAACACCTCGCGCTTGGCCAGGGTGACGTAAATGTTGCCCGGGCCCGCCACGACGTCGACGCGGGGAATGCTCGCGGTGCCGTAGGCCATGGCGGCGATGGCCTGGGCGCCGCCGACGCGATAGACCTCGTCCACGCCGGCAACAGCCGCCGCGGCGAGGATTGCAGCCGGCACCGAGCCGTCGGTGCTGGGCGGAGTGCAGACGATGACCTCTTCGACGCCCGCGACCCTGGCCGGGATGACGCCCATCAGCACAGTCGACGGGTACGCCGCACGGCCCCCGGGAACGTAGATTCCGGCCCGGCGAACTGGTCGGGTCAGCAGCTTCAGGCCGGGCAGTCCGACCACCGGGTCGTATGCCTGCGTCTCGTGGAACTCCCGGATCCTGCGGGCGGCCAGCTCGAGCGCCGAGCGGCTCGCAGCGGGTAGCCGGCGAAGCGCCGAAGCGAGTTCTTCCTGCGGGATGCGAAGAGCTCCGCCGGCCCAGCCGTCGAATCGCTCGCCATATTCGTGCAAGGCCTCGTCGCCCTCCCTTCGAACGCGGTCGCAGATCTCGCGTACGGCGCCGCGCTGCTCCTCGTTGCCGCCAAGATCGAGACGACCGCGGCTCAAGGGGCTGTCAAGCCAGGAGCCGAGGTCGAAGCGTTTAAGCGCCATGGGACCTGTCCACCGCGGCGCGGATCTTCGTCACCAGGGCCTGGACGGCCCCACTGCGAGTTTTGAGGCTGGCCTGGTTGGCGATCAGGCGGGCTGTCGACTCCCCCACCTCGGCGACGATCCGGAGGCGGTTTTCGCGCAGGGTCGTGCCTGTCGCAGTGAGATCGACGATGGCGTCGGCGAGGCCGACCAGGGGCGCCAACTCAACTGAGCCGTTGAGCTTGATCACCTCCGCTGCATGGCCCCCCCGGGCGAAGTAAGCGGCCGTCGAGAGTGGGTACTTCGTTGCGACCCGCAGGACCGGTGGCCAGGTGTCGGGAGCGCCCAGCGTGGAGTCCTCCGGCACGGCCATGACAAGCTTGCAGCCCCCGAAACGCAGGTCGACGAGCTCGTAGTGATCGCCTCGGTTCTCCCATAGCTGGTCCTTCCCCACGATGCCGAGGTCGGCCGCGCCGAAGTCCACATAGGCGGTGACGTCGACCGGCTTGACGAGGACGACGCGCACGCTTGCCTTTTCGAGCAGGAGCCTGCGTCCGACCTCCCTCTGGGTGAGGCTGACGACGCCGGCGCGGGCCAACAGTTCGAGACTTCCTTCCAACAGCGACCCCGTGGGCAGCGCGATGGAGACGGTCATGGGCGCACACCCGCCATCCTGGCGACGACCTGCTCTGGCGGCAGCCGGCGCACCCTGCCATCAGGCCCGGTCAGGGCCACCTGCGCGCCGCCACCGCAGTGGACGAGGTGCGCCGCGCCGACCTGGCCGGCCCAGGCCTTGGCCGCGGGCAGCGCGCGCGCCTCGGTGTCGACGACTGCGCGCATCCCGAAAAGGCGGAGGGAGGAGCCAAGGCGGAGGGCGTCCGTAAGTCCCCTTCCCGACCACGCCACGGCGGCGTCGAGGCGCGGCAGGGGCGGCCTGCCCCCCTCCCTCCCGATGGCCTCGCCGACAAGGTCGAGGTGGATGACGAACCCGGTCGCGGCCGCCGGTCGTCCGAATCTCCTGAGCAGCCCGTCGTAGCGGCCACCCGATGCGAGCGGGCGGCCGAGGTCCGGCCCGTATGCCTCGAAAGTGACACCGGTGTAGTAATCGAAGTCCCGGATCGACCCCAGGTCGAGGTTCACCGAGCCGCCCAGGCCGTGGGCCTTTAGCAGCTCGGCAACCCGGGCGAGATCGGCCAGCGCCTTTTCAGAGCGCCTGTTGGAGACGAGGGTCCCAGCCGCCTGCAGGATCTCCACGCCGCCGCGGAGGGCTGGGAAACGAAGCAGCAGTTCGCGCTCCGCGCTCTTGAGCGGCGTCTTCTCGAGGAGCGTTTCGAGAGCCACGAAGTCCCTTCCGGCGAGCGCCTGCCGCACCCCGGCTTCGGTCTCGGCGGGGAGCCTGAGCCCTGCCAGGAGACCCTGGAAGAACTCCGAATGCCCGACGTCGACCTGGTAGCGACGCAGGCCACCGGCGCCAAGGCAGCGCACGGCGAGCGCGATCACCTCCGCGTCGGCGACGGGTCCGCCGGCTCCGATCAGCTCGGCACCGACCTGATGCGTCTCCCGGCGGTTGGCGAAGCGGCCGCCCTCGTTGGAGAGGACTGATGCGGCGTAGCAGAGACGAAGGGGGAGCGGCGTGCTTCTCAGCTGGCCGGAGGCGAGTCGGGCGACGGGGACCGTCTTCTCTCCGACGACGGCGAGAAGGTTGCCGTCGGCGTCGGCGAACTTGAAGAGACGGCGGAGTTGGTCTGGCCCCAACCCGAGTGCGAGAACATCGACCGATTCGAGCGTGGGGGTGACAACGAAGCGGTAGCCCCAGGCCCGCAGCTCGGCCAGGATCGCCTCCTGGCCGGCGCGCATCCCCTCGGCCTCATCCGGCCCCAAGTCGCGCAGACCGGCCGGCGCGGCGAGCCAATCAGAAGGGGTGAAAGGGCTCTCCGGGGGCGGTCACTGCTGGTCCTCGGGACGCTCGTCGTCGTCGCTGTCGTCGTCGTCGGAGAAGTCGAGCGCCTCGGTGTCCTCCTCCACGGCCGCCACGTCGACATCGTCGTCCGACTCCTCGGCCGTCTCCTCGACGACCTCGGGCTCGTCGCTGTCGTCGTAGGCATCGATGTTGCGGGCTAAGAGGCTCGTCTTTGCGTAGGGTCGGAACTCGACCTCGCGCTTGCGCCGGACAGGGAAGCTGGGCTTGCCGGTGAACTTCGGGTCCTGAAACGTCTCCCGGATCATCAGCTTGACCGTCTGGTTATCGATCGAGGTGATCGCCGCCATGTAGCGGTTGCCACCCTGGATGAACTTGATTAGGCGCCGCGCGAGGCGCGACTCGATGGTGCCGAGACGAACTCCGCGGACGGTCTCGGCGACGATCTGGTCGCCGGAAACGCGAAGCTCGGCGATGTCTCCCGCCGAAACCTTGTGGGCGATCTGGGGATCGTCGACGCCGGTCAGCGTGGTGCCGATCGTCTTTCCCATCTCCTCGACGAAGAGGTTGAGGTCGACCTTGGTGAGGCCGATCTTGAAATCACCCTTGGTGTTTGAAAGGACCTCAAGTCGCGCCAGATTCTTCTGGGCGATGGGATTCATCGGGTTGAGGGCGATCGTCGCCTCGTAGGACTTCTTGGCCTCCTTGAACTTGCCGAGCTCGCTCATCGCCTTGCCAAGCCGGTTGTGCGAATCCTCTTCGCCACCGAACTTGTCGATGATGAACTTGTTGAGCTCGACCGCCTCTTCCCAGCGACCGGCGATCGCGAACTGGACCGCGTCGTCCACGTACTGCGAGCGGGGCTTTAGGTGCTCGCCGAATTCCGTCTTCAAATGCTTGCTCCGAATACACGCCGAAAAGACCAGCTGAGGGCCCGGGAACTGAAGTATACCGGCCTACCCAAATTGACAGCCCGGGTGCCATCGGCTATACCTTGTCGCTCGGAGGGCCGATGCCCCAGTTCGGCGCACGGTCCATTCCATTGGATAGTTCAGGCCCGGAAGGCAGTCTCTCGGGAATTCAGGAGGAGAAGCATGCGTACAGACCGATTCGGCCGCGTGGCCGCGGTCGCAGCCTTTGGCGTCGTCGTCATGGCCTGCGGCGGCAGCGGTGGCGGCACCACCACGGGCGGAGCCAAGGGGACGATCTCGATCGGCGTCGACCTCCCCGAGTCCGGCGCCGCCTCGTCGTCCGGCATCCCGACGCTCAATGGCGTCAAGTTCGCCATCCAGAAGGCGGGCGGCTCGGTCGAGGGTTGGACCCTCACGGTCGAGAACCGCGACGACGCCGTCGGAGGCGCCTATAACGCCGACAAGGGCGTCCAGAACGTCACCGATCTGATCAACACCAAGAGCGTGGTCGCGATGGTCGGGCCCTTCAACTCGGCCGTCGCCAAGGCGGAGATCCCGGTGACCAACCCGGCGGGTTTCACGATGATCAGCCCGTCCAACACCAACCCCTGCCTCACCAAGGACCTTTCGACCTGCTCGTACCATCCGCAGGACCTGCGCAAGGGCCAGCCCAACAACTATTTCCGCGTCGTTGCCACCGACGACCTGCAGGGTCCCGCGATGGCCGACTATGCGTACAACACCCTCAGCATCAAGACCATCGGCGTCCTTGATGAGAAGACCGTCTTCGGTGTCGGCATCGCCGACGCCTTCGAGGCCCAGTTCAAGAAGGATGGTGGCAAGACCATCCGCGACAGCTTCGACCCGAAGACGACCACGACCTGGAAGAACTACCTGAACAAGTTCAAGGACGGCGGGGCCACCGCCATCTACGTCGGCGGTACCGACGACCAGAAGTCCTGCCAGCCTCGCGCTGAGATGAAGGCACTCGGGATCGCCAGCTGGCCGTACCTCGGCGGCGACGGCATCGAGACCAGCCAGTGCATCGACGACTCCGGCGACAGCTCGGCCAACGTGTCGGCCACCACTGCAGGCGCCGAGGCCACCCAGATCTCGTCGGCAGCGACGATCATCAGCGACTTCAAGAAGGCGTTCACGGACCCGAACGCGTACGGCTCCTACACGATGTCCGCCTTCGACGCAACCAACATCGAGATCCAGGCCATCGGCCGTGCGCTGAAGGCCGGCAAGGATCCCACGAAGATCAACGACTTCCGTGCGGCCGTCCGTGACGAGGTCGCCAAGACCAGCGGTTATGCCGGCGTTCTCGGCACCACCACCTTCGACAAGAACGGCGACACCTCTGCGAAGATCATCTCCGTCTACGGCGTCAAGCAGGAGACCGCGGACCGCGTCAAGGTCGGCGACCTCACCTGCGGCAAGGCCGGCGGCTCGAACGCAAATATGTGCTTCGAGTGGGTCAAGCAGTTCAACTTCGGCGCCTAGCTCAGACGTCAACGATTGGAGGGGGCCCGAAATGGGCTCCCTCCTTTCATATTGGGGACCCGCCAAGTGCCTGACGCCATGATTCGCCTTCGCAACACCTTCGCGGGTGACCTCGGGACCGCACTCTTCACGCTGCTCGGCCTCGCCGGCATTCTCTACGTCGTCTACCAGGCGATCCTGAGCCCCCGATCCCTTCTGGCGACGCTGGTCATCGGGGTCACCAGCGGCGCAATTTACGCGCTCATCGCGCTGGGCTACACGATGGTCTACGGCATCATCGAGTTGATCAACTTCGCGCACGGCGACATCTTCACGCTGGGCGCGTTCATCGCCATCCCGCTCCTGGCAACCGTTGGGTTGAAGCACGGAACCGACTTCACAGCCACCGTGGCCGTGCTGCTGGTCCTGGTGACGGTGGTCGTGATGGCCATCATCGGCGGAATCAACGTCGCCATCGAGCGGATCGCGTACCGACCCCTTCGCAACGCCCCCCGACTCGCGCCGCTCATCACCGCGATCGGGATGTCCTTCATCGTCGAGGGTGCCATGTACCTCTGGAAGGGGCCGGTGAGCCTTCGCTTTCCTGACCTCCTCCCCCAGAACCTGTACAAGGTCGGGCCTCTCGAGTTCGGATTCAAGGACCTGTTCGTGGTGATCGCCGCCCTCATCCTGGTGATCGTCCTCTCGCTCTTCATCGGAAGGACGAAGCTCGGCAAGGCGATGCGGGCCACGGCGCAGGACCGAGACGCGTCCTACCTGATGGGCATCGATATCAACCGCACGATCGCCGCCACGTTCTTCATCGGCGCGGCCCTGGCGGCCGCGGGCGGCGTGATCTACGGCCTTTTCATCAACACGGTGCGGTTCGACCTGGGCTTCAGCGCGGGCCTGGTGGCGTTCACTGCCGCGGTCTTCGGAGGCATCGGAAACATCGAGGGGGCGGCACTCGGCGGCTTGTTGATCGGAATCATCCGAGCCATGACCGAGCGCTACATCTCGGGCAGCTGGACTGACGTGGTGATCTTCTCGATCCTCATCATGGTCCTGGTCTTCCGCCCCACCGGCCTGCTCGGCATGCGCGTCCCCGAGAAGTGATCGCCACCCTCCGGGATCGACAGAAGATGCGCCGCCGACTGCGCACCTGGTCTCGCGACCCGAACATGGTCGTTTACGGCCTTCTGCTCCTGGGAGCGCTCGTGTTCCCACCGCTGGCAGGCTTCGCGACCGGGACGTCGACCCTGCTCGGTCTCGTCGCCGACGCAGGCGTCTGGATCCTGCTGGCGATCGGCCTCAACGTGGTCGTCGGCTTCGCCGGCCTGCTCGACCTCGGTTACGCGGCGTTCTTCGCGATCGGCGCCTACACCTATGCGCTCCTCGCCTCGGCACAGCTGCGCTCGAGCCCGTACCACCACGCCGTCCACCTGCCCTTCTGGCTGGTCCTATTCATCGCCATGTTCGTGGCGGCCGGCGCGGGCGCCATGCTCGGAGCGCCAACCCTGCGGCTCAGGGGTGACTACCTGGCCATCGTCACGCTCGGATTCGGCGAGATCGTTCCGCGCATCTTCCGCAACGATCCCGGTGGCTGGACCGGCGGCATCAATGCCATCGGTGGCATCGACCAGCCGAACATCCCGATCTGCCTCGACGGGCCCTGGTCGGGAGGCGACGACCTCGCCGTCCACACGGGGCCTCTGCAGTGTTCATTCAGCCTCAGCGATCCATCGGCCTATTACGTGCTGATGGTCATCTTGATCATCGGCTGCGTGATCCTCGTCAACAACCTGCGCAAATCGCGCCTGGGCCGAGCCTGGATGGCGGTGCGCGAGGACGAGGTCGCAGCATCGGCCATGGGAGTCAACACTCGCAACATCAAGCTCCTCGCGTTCTCGATCGGAGCCGCGTTCAGCGGTTTCGGCGGGGCGTACTACGGAGCCAAACTCTCGCTCGTCAGCCCCGATAATTTCGATTTCACCGTCTCGGTCACAGTGCTCGTAATGGTCGTCCTGGGCGGCATGGGTAACATCCCGGGCGTCATTCTCGGGGCGCTGGCGGTCTACTTCGTCGAGTTCAAGATCCTCATCGACCTGCCCCGCAACGCGGTGTCCGTCGCCAAGAATGTCGGACTCGACTTCCTGACCAAGTCGAACCCCGCCAACGGCTGGCCGGGCCTCGAGGACTTCGTGGGACGTCTCAACTTCCTGATCCTTGGGTTGATCCTGGTCGTGATGATGCTCCTGAGACCGCAGGGCATCCTGCCCAGTCGCGT
>JAYUBK010000064.1:0-2331 GCA_043740835.1 Chloroflexota bacterium | reverse complement strand
TCGTCCCGCCAGTCAAGTCTCATGTCCAGGAGTGATTCGGCGACCAGCCCATGGCGCAGTGCGCGGGCCGGATCAGTCCCCTGAAGGCCCGCATGCTGGAGTCCGGCGAACCCTGAGAGCTGGTGGCAGCACAACTGAAATCGGGAAAAGGCGAGGCGCGCATCCTCCCGCTCCTGGTGCGCGCCGTCGAAGTAGGCATCGACGAACCGTGGAAGCATCGATTGCATCGCCGCCGCACTCTTACGCTCGGCCGGCGGCAGGGAAGTCTCGCCCTCGAGCCTGACCTCCATCACCCGAAGCCAGTCCTCGAGGATTTCGGGCTCCGCGAGCAGGATCGCGGCGGGCGGCGGTTCCGGAGGAGGTCCGGAGGGAAGCCGGCGAATGCTTGGGGGTCGCGGGTAGAGGTTGCCGTGCCGATCCCAGATCTCGCGAGCCACGAGGGCGATACGGCGCTGGAGCTCGGGATCGCCAGCACGCACGGCGCGGTAGAAGCCGGGGTACTGGAGGTCGATCACGTCGGTAACCACCGTCCACGCGTGTCCGAGACCGAGCATGTTGCCAAGGCTGTTCGCGGCCAGGTCCGCCACCAGCTCATATCCATCTGTGCCAGGCCCGGCGGCGGGCCAGGCGGCAAGCGGGTCATGGGTGACGAGGAGCTCCCTGATGCTGGCGGCGTTGATCGGCTGCCTCATCCACGAACCATTTGAACATCTCATCGGCTGCTGAGGAGCGGGCCATCGGGTGCAGGGTGTGCTTCAATCGCTCGTTACATGAGCACAGCCAGATGACTGAGTTCAGCACTTGAAACGACAGATCTCCCGCGCACTGACCTTCGCGCTCCCCGGGGTGGCGCTGGTCGCAGTGAGCGGAATGCTGGTCTTTGGGCTTGGTCTGCTCGACCTCATGCACGGCCACGCGCTTGGCGATCTTCTGACACCCGATCCGTTGGCTGCGGCAGGGACGCTCGCGCTTATCGGTGGAGCCGAGGGCGTGACCATTTCGATCGTGCTCGTAGTCGTGGTCATGGGCATCCAGATGACCGCTGGGCGGTACTCGCCGCGAATCATCGGGATGTTTACCAGCGATCCCCGCAACGCGGGAGTGCTGGGCCTGTCCCTCATCTCGATCCTGGTGACCTTCCTGGTTCGCTCCGAGGTGCGAAGCAATCAGGTGCCCTTTTTCGGATATTGGGCGGCGCTGACGCTGGCCCTGATCAACTACGCGATCCTCCTCCCCTACGTCGGCTACATCTTCGAGGTGATGCGCGCGGAAACACTCGTCAACGCCATCCGCCGCCGCGCCTCCAGAGTCCTCGTGCAAGCCCGTGGCCGCGACCCGGTGACCGCCCGCGTCGACCTGCTCACGGCCATCGCGCAGATCACCGACATCACGCTAGGCTCTGTCCAACTCGGTGATGTCCCGGTTTCGCTGCTCGGCATCGACGTGCTCCGCCAATTCCTGGTCGATGACTACATGGGAGCCAAAGCCCGCTTTGAGCGCGGGTGGTTTGAGGTAGGCCACACCGAACTGCCAGGAGCGTCGGACCAGGTCCTGACAGAGGTCACCCGCTCGCGGACCTGGGTCGAGTACGTGGTCCTCAGCAGTTTTGTGGATCTCGTCAGCCTCACTCCCGTCTACCGCAAGGAGATGGCCCATGCCGTGGCGGTGGCGACGCGCGACCTTGGAATCTCGGCCATCAGGGCGGGCGATCACGAGACCGCCGAGCTCTGCGTGCGCTTTTTTAACACCTACCTGCGCGCGGCCAAGGCAAAGGACGCTGCGGGCTTTGCCAGCGCAACCATGAATGAGTACCGCCGGCTGGCGATCCGCGCGCTCGAATGGCGACCTGACCTGTCTGTCGAGGTGGGCCTCCATCTCCTGCGTTACGGCCGGGATTTCGAGGAGGCGGGCATGCCGGCGATCCTGGGTGCGGCCGCAGAGGATGTGGCTGACCTCGCCATCGAAGCGGCAGTCCGAGAGCCCGAGACCACCCGCCGGCTGGCCCGGTTGCTCCTTCAAGAACTGGCCGAACTCTGCCAGAGCGACCGGCCCATTGCGCTCAACGGTGTGTTCAAGGCGGTCGTGAAGCTGACCTTGTGGAGCATGACCGGAGAGCACGGCGACCTGGAGGGGCAACTCGTGGGCGGTCTTCGCATGGCGCCTTCGGAGTTTGTCGAGGCCGCCCTCACCCGAATGCTCAGCCTCAAGTCGGGATTGTTCTGGGAGGTCAATGAGCGCGTTGTAGCCTTTGATTGGGTCGAGGAGCCGCTCCGCAGTCGGATCCCCCGCCTGCTGGTCGAGCTCCGGCGGCATCCGGCAGGCCGTCAAGCA
>JAYUBK010000063.1:0-7791 GCA_043740835.1 Chloroflexota bacterium | reverse complement strand
GCGGCGCGAAGAACGTCAGCGCGAACGATCGTGAGAATTCGTTCGTGGCGTTCGGTGCCGCCCTAGCGAGTGCCGCCAGAGGCGTCTACAGGGCCGTTCGCCTTCAGTTGGAAGCCGGTTCCCCGCCCAGCGAACGCCGGAACTGGACGCAATGGGACGATGGGCGCCGTTGGCGCGCCTCCGCCGCCGGCCGCCGGCCGGGCGCGGTCAAACGCGGGCAGCTGACCTCGCGGAACAGCGTGCCGGCGAGCCTCTTCAGCCTCGTGCTGATCCTCGCAGTTGCCACGGGCTCCTTCCTGGGCGCCTCGGCCTTCTTCGTCAAATACGCCTCCCAGCTGCCCGACGCCCGCACGATCGCGCTCGCCGTACTACCGCAGGACTCGATCATCACCGACGCCGCGAACACCATCCAGCTGGCCGATATCCACAGGGAGGGCTTCCGTCACTACGAGCAGAAGCTGCCCGCGATGGGCAAGCTGCTGCCCGCGGCCACGATCGCCATCGAGGACGCGAAGTTCTATACCGAACCGGGCATCGACGTGACTTCGATCGTCCGCGCGGCCTGGGTTGACTACCACGAGCACAAGGCCGTGCAGGGCGCTTCCACGATCACCCAGCAGTTGGTCAAGCTGCGGCTCCTCGGCAACAAATCCTCACTCGACCGCAAGGCCAAAGAGGCGGTTCTCGCGCTCCAGGTCGAGCAGGCCTTCAACAAGAACCAGATCCTCGAGATGTACCTGAACACGGCCTTCTACGGAAACAACGCCTATGGCGCTGATGCGGCCGCCCTCACCTACTTCAAGACGCCGACGGACAAGCTCGATCTGGCGCAGGCCTCGATGCTTGCCGGTATTCCCCAGAACCCCTCCTATAACAACCCGCTCATCAACTGGAAGGGGGCGCGCAATCGCCAGCACGACGTGCTTGCGGCGATGGTCCGCACCCACAACATCACCCAGGTCGAGGCCGACGCGGCCTTCGGCGAGGACATCAGCGAGCCCAATCACATGTTCCGGGACGCCAACGTGATCTACGCACCGGGATTCGTGAGCTACGTCGTAGACCAGCTGAAGGCACTGTACGGAGCGGACGCCCCCTATTCGGACGGCTTCGTCGTCCGCACAACCCTCAACTGGGACATGCAGCAGAAGGCGCAGGCCCTCATCGCGGCCAATGTCGCCACGCAGACGGCTAAGGGTCTCCACGTTTCGACCGGCGCGCTGGTCGCGATCGATCCGCGGACCGGGGAGGTCCGGGCAATGGTCGGCAGCGCCGATCCGCACGCCAGTGGAGGCCAGTACAACCTCGCGGTGTGGCCTCCGCGCAACCCCGGGTCATCTTTCAAGATCTTCAACTACACCGCCGCCATCGCCAGCGGGAAGTACACGAGTGTCACGCCGATCCCGGACATGCCGGTGACGGTCAAGGACCCCAACACGACCGAGAAGCCCTATGAGCCGCAGAACTATGACCACCACCTGCACGGGATCCTGCCGCTCGAGCAGGCGATGGCCAACTCGCTCAACATCCCGGCCGTCCGCGTCGAGCTGGGCGTCGGCGTCCAGAACGTCGCCCAGATGGCTCGCAACATGGGCGCGCCACCGTATGTCCCGCATCCCGATCCCAAGAACCCGGGCCAGCAGATCTATACCAAGGACGACCCCCTCAATGCGTTCGGGCTCTCTCTGACGTTGGGCGGCTTCCCGGAGACGCCGCTCCAGATGGCGACCGGCGCCTCGGTGCTCGCGACCCAGGGCGTTCTCCGCAACATCACCGGCATCGGGGAGATCGACGCGCAGGGCGCCGGCGTCCTGCAGAGAAACGATCCCGGCGTTGGGGCGAAGCAGGTACTCGACCCGAAGGTCGCCTACATCATGGAGCAGATCATGTCGGACGACGACAACCGCGCCCAGATCTTCGGCCGCGGCACGGCGCTGACACTGCCGAATCGGCGAATCGCGGCGAAGACCGGAACCACCGACAACTTCACGGATGGCTGGACAGTGGCCTACACGCCCTCGCTGGCGATGGCAGTGTGGATCGGCAACGCGGATTCGACGAGCATGGGCGTCTACACGCAGCCCGCCGACGGCTTCTTCGTAGCAGCCCCGCTGATGCACGAGTTCATGCAGTACTCGCTGGACAGTGTGCTCAAGGTGCCGGGAAGCGAGTGGTTCGCCGAGCCTGCCGGTCTGGAACACTTCACGGTGAACGGCAAGCCGCACTGGTTCCTACCAGGCACCAGCCCCTCGACGCCCGGGCCGGTCGTGGCCCCGAACGCCTACGGCTACCAGATCAGCGGCTACGGATACGGCAACACCTACGTGCCACCTCCCACCACGCCTTCACCCACTCCGTCCGGCCCGCCGGCACCCCCCAACAAGTAGGGCGGGGTAACTCCGCCGTTGACCTTTTCGAGCTAGCTGGCACTGCCCTCAGGCGTTACAGTGAGCTGCTCAAATAACCCACCCTGTCTGGTTTCAGAAAAGCGACCCTTGCTTTGTCGCCGTTCTTTAACAAAAAACACTTGCGGGACGGTCGAACTCGCCGCAGACTCCAGACATATAGGGCGGCTGTAACCGAAGGTTACTTTGGGATGACCGGCGGCGTGCCAGCTTAGGAAGGAAAATGAAGCGAAAAGAAGACGTCTCAGCTGCGGTCATGGCCTCTCCTCGCGACACGAGCATCCACCTGGACAAGCCGATCTACACCCTCAGCGTAGCTTCGGAGATTCTGGCCACCCACCCTCGGACGCTGATGATGTACGAGCACCTCAACATGATCAAACCAAAGCGGACCGCGACCAACCGCCGCCGCTATTCGCAGCGCGATCTGATGAAGCTCCAGTCCATCCAGACCTTGACGCGCAAGCACGGGGTGAACCTGGCCGGGGTGCGATACATCCTCGCGCTACTCAAGCAGCTCCAGGTTGCCGGCCTCAAGGCGCCGGAAGCGCTGAAGGACCTCGACGTCACGCTACTCGACGTCTAGGCTCGCTTTTTCCGCTCTGGCCATCCACGCTCCGCGACGCTCCGACCTGATGCGCCGCGGGGCGTAGCCTTCTCCACCATGGCTTCACCCAGCACCCGCAAGGCAGTCCGCGGAATCGCAACCGGCGTCGTCGTGGGCGCGGTCGCCTTTGCAATCGCCGACGCCGTTCGTCCCCGACCGGGTGAGGCACGCCTTCTCGTCTGGGAGGAGGTGGCGGCGCGCGCAAAGGCCGGGCTGTCTCTGGAAGCGACCGCCAGCCCGGCCCGGCTGCGCCTGCTGGCTGCCGACTACAACCGCCTGGCGTCGGAGGTGGAAGCGCCGTTGCTGAGGGCGGTAGGCGGGTTGCCGAAGGGAGTCACACTGCCTCGCTTCGAGGCCCTCGACAGGCATGGCTGGGTTGACCTCAACGTTGGCATCCTCCGGACCGCCATGGAGCCGGTGCTCGAACTTCAGACCCGGCTCCCGAACAGCCGCCTCATCGAGACCGGTCGCGCTTTGATGGATCGCTACGTCGGGCTGATCCTCGGATTCCTGTCCAAGCGCGTGCTCGGTCAGTACGACCCCCAGCTCCTCGTGAGCGAGCCCAACGCAATGCCGGGCCTCTACCTTGTCGAGCCGAACATCCAGGAATGGGAGGACGAGGCCGATCTTCACGGCGAGGCCCTTCGGCGCTGGCTGATCCTGCACGAGATGACACATGCCTGGCAGTTCGCCGCCCACCCCTGGTTGCGTGACCACATGAACGGCATGCTCCAACAGCTGCTCGGCTCGGCACTCGACAAGAGGGCGAGCTCCTTCGACCGGCTGCTGAGCATCACACTTGGCGCCGGCCGCCAGTGGCGGATCATCGAGCGCGTTCAGTCCACGATGTCGCTTGTCGAGGGCTACTCCAATTTGGTGATGGACCTGGTCGGCAAAGAGGAGCTGCCCGAATTCGAACGCCTCGAGGACGCGTACGAGCAGCGCAGGGGGCAGAAGACAGTCTTCGAGCGGGCGTTCTGGAAGCTGACGGGTCTCGAGATGAAACTACAGCAGTACATTGTCGGCGAGCGCTTCTGCCGCCACGTCTATGACGCTCGCGGGATGGAGTACCTGAACCGGGCGTGGGAGAGCCCGGAGACGCTCCCGAGCGCCCCCGAGCTCAAGAACCCGGACGCGTGGATTACGCGGATCGACGAGTTGGCGGCCTAGCCATAGACGAACGCGGCGTCGTCGAGGTCGATCCGCGGTAGCTCGTCCTTCTCTTTCCAGTAGTCCTGAGAGTGCTGCCATTCAGGCTTCACGCCGCGCTTTGGCATCAGGTGGACGCCCCGCATCATGTAGCCGGGGTTGAAGTCCTCTGGATCACTCCAGGGCAGGAGTGGCATGTCCCCGTCCTCCGGCCGCAGCGCGGCCACGACCACAGTCGCTCCTCTTGCCTCCATGTGGTTGAGGAGGCGACAGACAAAGTCGCTCACGAGGTCCGCACGAAGAGTCCAGCTGGCTCGGAAGTACCCGAAAACCAGGGCAAGGTTGGGTACGCCGGTGAACATCATGCCGCGGTAGGTGACAGTGTTGGCGTAGTCGAGGGGCTCGCCATCGATGCTGAAGTTGATATCCCCGAGAACATTCAGGTTGAAGCCCGTGGCAGTGATCACGATGTCCGCCTCGAGGACGGCTCCGGACTTCAGGAGTATGCCCTCGGGGGTGAAGCGCTCGATGTGATCGGTGACCACGGAGGCTTTCCCTTGGGCGATCGCACTGAAGAGATCGCCGTCCGGGATGAATGCGATGCGTTGGCGCCACGGCCGGTAGGTGGGTGTGAAATGCTTCTTGACCACTTCGGGTGGAAGGAAGAGGCCGACCATCGCGAGAAGCTCTGCCTTCACGACCTCCGGCTCTTCAAAGGAACGCCTTGTGAAGTCGCCCTGGTTCTTCAGGACCTGGCGGCGCACGATCTCGTGGATCCAGGCCGGGTCGACCTCCAGCTCGCGAAGCCTGTCGGCGAGGTCGTCTTTGTTGCGTCCCGGTATGTAGTAGGTCGGTGACCTCTGCAGCACCGTGAAGTGAGCGCAGTCGCCGGCAATCGCCGGGGTCAACGTAGCGGCCGTGGCACCAGAACCTATGAGGACGACCCTCTTCCCCTTGTAGTCGAGGTCGGAGGGCCAGGTTTGCGGGTGGACGATCGTGCCATTGAAGGTGTCCATGCCCTCCCACTCGGGCGTGTAGCCCTCTGACTGGCGGTAGTAGCCCTGGCACATCCAGAGGAACCCGGCGGTGGCCGTGACCTCCTCGCCGCTGTCCTCTCTGATGGCGGTGATGGTCCACACCTTTTCGTCGCTGGACCAGGTCGCCGACGTGATGCGGTGGCGGTAGCGGATGTGTTCCGCGAGGTAGTTGTCGTCGATGACCTCACCCAGGTACGCGAGGATCTCTGCACGGGTGGCCAGCGGCGGCCCTTCCCAGGGCTTGAACCGGTAACCGAAGGTGAAGAGATCGCTGTCCGAGCGCGCGCCCGGGTAGCGATGCGTGAGCCATGTCCCGCCGAAGCTCTCCAGGGCCTCAAGGATCACGAAGGTCTTCCCGGGACACTGCTGAGTGAGGTGATATGCCCCCCCGATCCCCGAGATCCCGGCGCCGACGATCAGGACGTCGAAGTGTTCCCCCACGTCAGTCCCGGCGCTCTTCCTCGGCCGTCTCCTCCGAGATCGGCATCACGGCCACCGGAAGCTCCGAGATGTCGAAGTAGCGGACGGGCTTGTTCATCCGCTTGGCGATACCGGTCTGCACCTTCACGCCGAGCGAAAGCCGGCCAAAGACCCAGACCTCGTCACAGCGTGCGAGAAGGTTGTTCATCGCCTCCCGCACTGTCTGCTTCGGCACTGTGTGCAGGAGGTAGTAGTCGAACATCATGAAAGGGCTGACCGGCACCATCCCCGAGTCGAGGATGAACTTCTGGACGTGGTGACGCCAGTAGAAGTTGCGGTTCGACATCGCGGCGTAGACCAGCTTCTTGGGGTGCCGGAGAGTGTCCTCGGCCTGATCCCGCGCAGTTGGCTTGGTGGCGGGCTGGAAGATTCGCTCGAGAATCTCGTCAGCGGCTTTCCCCGAGACGATCTCCATTCGGCTTGTCTATCCTACCAGCCATGTCTGAACACGATTTGGAAGGCCGCGTAGCAGTCATCACGGGGGCCAGCCGGGGGATCGGGAGCGCCATCGCCGAGGAAATGGCAAAGCGGGGTGCGACGGTGGTGCTTTCAAGTCGAAAGCAAGCCGACCTCGAGATCGAGGCGGAGAAGATCAACGCACTAAGTCCTGGGAAGGCCCACGCCATCGCCGCTCATGCGGGGCGGACGGAGGATCTCAAGAGGCTGACCGATTTGACCCTCGAGAAGTTCGGCCAGATCGACATCCTCGTCAACAACGCCGCGACGAACCCCTACTTCGGCTCGCTCATGGACATGGACCTGGCCGCCTGGGACAAGACTTTCGAGGTCAACCTGCGGGGCCTATTCGCTCTCACCCAGTTCGTCGTCACCGGCTCCATGGCCAAAACCGGCGGCTCGATCGTCAACATCGCCAGCGTCGGGGGAGTCCGCGTCGGCAACGGCCTCGGAGCGTACAACGTCACCAAGGCTGGTGTCATCCACCTGACGAAGCAACTCGCGCTCGAGCTGGGACCCAAGATAAGGGTCAACGCGGTGGCGCCGGCGGTCATCCAGACCAAGTTCGCCGAGCTCCTGTGGAGCACCCCCGAGATTCACGATCGCGTCGTTTCGACAACAGCGCTGGGGCGCATCGGGCAGCCACCCGAGGTCGCCGCAGTGGTCGCCTTCCTGGCCTCGGACGCCTCCAGCTACGTCAACGGCCAGACGATCATCATCGACGGGGGCGGGGGAGCGGTTCACTAGCGGCTTCGGCAGCGACCTTGAGGCGCGCCGCTGCGCTCGGCTTGCCGCGCTGCCTGCGGCTGTGGATGTAGTCCTCGAGCTCGCGCTCGTAGAGATAGTGGCCCTGGCCGGGTAGGTACCCGATGACACGGCGCTGCTGCACGTAGTCGTCGAGCGCCTCCATCGTGTCGCGCGCGGCCCGGAAGCCGAGGTCGCGCTCTGCTCTGCGAATGTTAAGCGTCCGGCCCCAGCGGAGGAGGTCGACAAGCTGAGGGCTCAGGAACGTCAGGCCGGCGGCGGCGAGCGCTCCGGCCACCATGTGCAGACCGGCGGGAGGCAAAAGCGGGGCGCCGACCTTGCCGACGCCGGCCAGGAGCGCCGAGACCGGCAGCGGGTTTGGGCCGGCGATGTTATAGGCGCCGGAGCCCTCGCCAAGCGTCGCGCGCACGAGGGCTTCGATGACATCCTCCCGGTGGATGAGCTGGAGTAGAGGGTCGTAGCCGAGGACGGTGGGGACCAGGGGGAGGTCGAAGTAGCGTGCCAGGGGAGCCGGCTCGTCGGAGTTGAGGGAGTTGGTGAAGCGCAGCACGACGGCCGATGCGTTCGGGTTACGAATGGCGAAGTCGACGAAGTTGGATTCCGTCTCGATCATGTCGCGAACGAACGGATGCTGTGACGCGGAATCGAGCCTCCGCTCCTCCTTCAGGAGGCCGGGAAGGTCGTGACGAGCTCCATAAACGTGCGCTGACGACTTGAGGACCAGTCGCCGCACCGGCGAGTCGTCCCCTGCGCACCCGGCGAGCAGGTTCATCGTGCCGATGACGTTCGTCTCGTGCGCCCGGCGGCTGTCGCGGTCGAACGAGTCGATCGTCGTCTGGGTGTGCACGACCGTGTCGATACCTACGCTCCTGACCAGCTTTCCGACGAGGGA
>JAYUBK010000062.1:0-22874 GCA_043740835.1 Chloroflexota bacterium | reverse complement strand
TTCACGTTGAGCAGCGCCCGATAGCGCCCTGCATCGACAGGCACCGGGCTCACGATCTCGATCGCGTGCTCCGGGTAGGCGTCCCGAAGCGCCTCGGCAGCGACCGCCAGGTACTTCTCCCCTCCCCCTACGGTGAACCCGAAGTAGGGGGAGAAAAGGCCTATGCGGAGCCGGCGTCCCACTTCTCGCGGGGGTAGATCCAACGTTCGATCTCGGCGTCGGCAACCGTCATACCGCCTCGGCTGCGGCCCCGGTTGAACACGACGGCGGGGAGATTGGCGGCCAGCGAGCCCAGCAGGCGTCCGTAGTGGCGGCCGCTCCGCGAAGCCTTCCCGGCGCCGGCGGGTCCGGCAGCAGCCCGGCTCCCGGCCTTGCGCAGAGCGGCTGACACGAACCGCGGAGAACCGTTCTTCAGCATCATCAAGATCCGGTTCCGGTCGGCGTGGAACAGGAATGATTCCGACCATTCGCCCGACGTCCCCGCATGCACGTGCTCCACGACGGCGGCCGGCTCGTAGATGATCCGCCAGCCGTGGAGGCGCATCCGCCAGCTGAGATCGGTGTCCTCGTAGTAGGCGAAGAAGTGGTCGTCAAAACCACCGACGTCGTCGAGTGCGGCTCGCCGCAGGAGCGCACTGGCGCCGTTGAACGCGAAAACCTCCTCGCGGACGTCGTATTGACCGCGGTCCTCCTCGCCAAACCCCCGGTCCCCGCCGCCACCGTCGCTCAGGAGGAGTGTCCCAGTGCTCTGGATGACGCGGGGCCGGTCGGCGAAGACGAGCTTGGCCGTGACGGCGGCCACGTCCGGATCCGCCTCGGCGGCGCCCACCAGGGCCGCCAGCCAGCCGGGCCGCACCCGGGTGTCGTTGTTGAGGAGGACCACATACTTGTTGTCGAGCATCTCAAGAGCCCGGTTGTAGCCGGCCGCGTAGCCAAGGTTGCGCCCGTGACGGATGATGCGAACCTCGGGGAAGGCGGCGCCGACACGTTCCGAGGAAGTGTCCGTCGATCCGTTGTCGACGAGCACCAGATCCCGGCCGCCGGGCGCCTCCTGGGCCGCAAGGGCCGTGAAGCATGCCTCCAGGTACCGGTCACCGTCCCGGTTCAGGACCGCAACGGCGGTGCGCGCGGCGCTCAACCGGCGATACCGCTGCGGCTCGTCACGCTCCAGGAGTGTGGAAGCCGGACGACTCCGGCCTCGCGGGTGGCTGTGTCGACCTCGAAGGCATCCAGGAGGGGAAGCGAGTCGATGAGGGTGTCGCTCCGCGGCGCCGAGAAGACGGATACCGTCACCCGGTAGTGGCCGGGCAGCAGCGCCAGGTCGCGGTACTCGACCCGCAGGGTTCCATCGTTCTCGAGAGTGCCGAGCGGAACCCCATCCTCGCTGTTGTTCGTCGCATAGACGCAGGCGCCTTCGGAATTGAAGATGGCGACGCCGAAGACCGGGGTGGCGAGCGGTTTGTCGACGGTGAAGTCGACCTCGAGGGTGATGGTCGACCCGGTGCCGACCCTGCCTGCCAGGGCGCCGGTCACGTCGAGGACGCGGAACTCCCCCAGTTGCACCTGGGGCCTGGCCCTCGCCCGCGCACCCTCGGTGGAGAGCACCTCCTCGAGACTGCCGCCGCCGCGGTGAACATGGTCGAGGTAGGCCCCGACGACCGCGTTGGGATGGCCGATGTCCCGCAGGTTGCCGTTGTCGATCCAGACCACCTCGTCGCAGATCTCCCTGACCACCGCCAGGTTATGGGAGACCAGGACGATGGTGCCCCCGCTGGCGCGGAACGCATCGAGCCAGTCGAAGCACTTGCGCTGGAACGCCTCGTCGCCGACCGCGAGGATCTCGTCAACGAGCAGCACCTCCGCGTCAACGTGAGTTGCGACCGCGAAGGCGAGCCGCATGTGCATTCCGGAGGAGTAGGTGAGGAGCGGCTGATCGATGTACTCCTGCAACCCACTGAAGGCGACGATGGCGTCGAAGCGGGCCTCTATGTCGCGGCGGGACAGGCCCATCAGGGAGGCGTTCAGGAAGATGTTCTCGCGGCCCGAATACTCCGGCTGGAAGCCCGCCCCCAGCTCCAGCAGCCCTGCCAGGCGCCGGCGGACGACGACCTCTCCGGCGTCGGGCACGAGGATGCCGGCCATCATCTTCAGGGAGGTACTCTTGCCCGCGCCGTTGGGCCCGATAAGTCCGAACGTCGATCCTCTTTTGACTTTGAAGGAGACGTCCCGGAGCGCCCAGTGATCCTCCCACTCGCCGAGACGGCGCTTGAAAACGATCTCCTTCAGCGAGCGATAGCGCTGCTTGTAGAGCCGGTAGCGCTTGTCGACATGCTGGAATTCGACATCTGGCGCGTCGAGATGGGTGGAGGCCGGGGTCACTCGGCCGGATTCTACCTTTGGGGACGCTTCGTTAGAGTTGGTCCCCGAATGAGCCGGCTGCTCCCCACGGTCTCCATAGTCGTTCTCAACTGGAACGGCCGCAGCCACCTCGAGGGCAGCCTCGGCTCGCTCGAAAAGCTCGACTACCCGGCTGATCGGCTCGAACTCATCCTCGTCGACAACGGCTCCAGCGACGGGTCGGTGGAGTACGTCGAAGCGAGCCATCCAGGCTGGAAGGTAGCCCGCCAGGAATCCAATTTAGGTTTCGCCGAAGGGAACAACCGCGGCGCCGCTGCTGCCACCGGGGAATGGATCGGCTTCGTCAACAACGACATGCGCGTCGAGCCGGGCTGGCTCAGCGCGCTCCTGGCGGGGCTCGACGCCTGTCCCGGCGCGGCCTGCCTCGCCTCCCGGATCCTGGGCTGGGACGGCGCCACGGTCGATTTCGTCGGCGGCGGGGTCAACTACCAGGGCCACGGTTACCAGACCGACTTCGGCCGTTCGGTGGGCCCGGGCGGGAGTGGGCGCCGGCTGCTCTTCGGGTGCGGGGGGGCGATGCTCGTCAGGCGCGCCGTCTACGAGGAACTGGGTGGTTTCGACCCCGCCTTCTTCGCCTACTTCGAGGACATCGACCTCGGCTGGCGGATGAATTTGCTGGGCCATGACGTCTGGTACACGCCCGGCGCGACGGCATACCACCACCATCACTCCTCGGGCGGAAAGGTCGAGCCGCACCGCCTCCGGGTCCTTTACGAGCGCAACGCGCTGCTCACGATCTACAAGTGCCTCGATGACAGCAACCTTGCGGCCGCCCTCCCGGCGGCGATGCTGCTCCTCAATGAGCGGGCTCTGCTCTTGAGCGGCGCGGACATCGCGAGGTTTCGCTTCGGGCCCGCAGACGCTCCGGAGACACCCTCCGCGGCCATCTCGGCTCCGGCGGGAATCGTTGCCAGGGCCGCGCGGATCCTCCGCGAGGAGGGAGTCGCCAGGCTCGCGTTCAAATCCGGACGCGCCCTCAGGCGAGGGCTGGCGGAGCCCCCTCCGGCCGGCTCCGGCGTCCAGGTCGAGGCGATCGCCCTCAGCCATTACGTGGCGCTGAGCGAGTTTGCGCATGCGCTGGAGCGGCTTCGCGAGCAGCGACGCTGGGTGCAGGCCACCAGGCTGCGCTCCGATGCGGAGATCATCGAACTGGCGGGCGACTTCACACATCCGAACTGGGTCGATGAGCGCTACCTCAGCTTCTACGACTGGCTGAACAGGGTCCAGGGTCTCGACAGCCGCTTCGGCGAAGCGCGCGCATGAGCAGGGTCCTGCTCGTCAACCACGAGCACGTGGGAGATCGAATGTCCGGTCCGACGATTCGGAACTGGGAGCTGGCGCGCGTGCTTGCGGAGACCAACGCGGTGACTCTCGCGGCACCCGGGCAGCCGACGCGGAGCAGCGGAGAGTTCGCCGTCGTGAGCATGGACGGCGACGGGCTCGCCGCTCTCGTCGCCACCAGTGATGTGGTGGTCATCTCCGGCTACCTCCTCGACAAGCACCCCGAGCTGCGCGAGGCCAGGCACCTCGTGGTCGACCTGAACGGCCCTTTCACGCTCGAGAACCTGCACATGCACGAGGATGCCCCCCTTGCGGACCGGCAGCGGATCGCCGCCGCGGATCGTGAGGTGTTGTCACGGCTGATCCGGGCGGGCGACGTGTTCCTCTGTTCGGGCGAACGCCAACGCGACTTCTGGACCGGCTGGCTGGCCGCGGCGGGACGCGTCAACCCGATCCTCCACGCTGCCGACCCTGGCCTCAACAGACTCTTCCTGGTGGTGCCCTTCGGGCTGCCGGAGGAGCCGCCGCAGGCGGGCACGCGACGATTCCGGGGTGCGGTTCCCGGCATCGCCGAGGACGACTTCATCGTCATCTGGTCGAGCGGGATCTGGAACTGGTTCGATCCTCTGACGCTGATCGAGGCGGTGGCCGCGACCGAGGTCCGGTTGCCCTCCCTCCGCCTGGTCTTCCCGGTTCCCTCCAGCCCGTCGGCGGAGGTGGGCCCGATGCGGATGGCCGCCGACGCGCGTGCCCTGTCGGACCGGCTCGGACTGACCGGCCGGCGGGTGTTCTTCGGCACCTCGATGGGGTATGAGGAGCGTGGCTCGATCCTGCTCGAGGCCGACGTCGCAACCAGCCTCCATCTCGATGACGTGGAGACCCGCTACAGCTTCCGGACCCGGATGCTGGACTGGTTCTGGGCTGGCCTCCCCATCCTCACCACGGAGGGCGACGTCCTGTCCGAGTTGGTGCGCCGCGAGGGCCTGGGAGAGGTGGTGCCCTACGGCGACGTCGCCGCGGTCGGCTCGGCGCTGGTTCGCCTCGAGGGGGACCGCCCGCTTCTCGCCGAGCGGGGCCGCCGCTCCCGCGCCGTGGCCGAGCGCTTCCGCTGGTCAGCTGTCGCGCGGCCGCTCGCGGACTACTGCCGGGCGCCGTATTCGGCAGCGGACCGCGAGGCGATTCGAGCCGAGGACCGCGCCGCGCCCCCACCTGAGAGGAAAAGCCGGCACCTGGCACGTGTCTTTGCCACCACGCTGCGAGAAGAGGGGCCGGCGGGGCTCGCCCGGAAGGGAGTCGGCTATATCCGGAGGATCACCCACCGGCGACAGTGAAGGTCCGCCTCTCGGCCGGCTGGAAGTAGCCGCTCCTGTCGCGAGGGACGATCTTGAGCGTCAGCGTGTGGCTTCCCGGCGCCAGCCCTTCCGTCGGGACGATGAGGTCGAATCCGGCATGGCCGAAATTGGGATTGCCGGTCCGGCCGACAACATCGTCGCGGCTGTCGCCATAAACCGCCTCGAACGCCCCGGAGCCGTCGATGCTGACGAAGACCGCAAGTACCCCATCGGCGCGTCTCGCCGAGCCCGCCCACCCGCCGATCGCGAGTGGTTCTCCCGGCCGCACCTTCAGGCTTGCGGGAAGTACATAGTCGATGCCTTGCTCGATGTCGCCCGCGGAGACCGAGTTGCCGGGCAGCGTGGCGGCGACCAGCACCCTTCCATTGCCGTAGTAGCGCTCTTTGAGGGTGGTGATGGCGTAGTGCGAGGCAACGGCCGAGTAGAGCAGCAGCCCAGCCAGTAGCGCCACCGAGACAACCGGCGCCAGCCTCCTGGGCAGCGCTCTCGGGCCGAGAAGGATGCCGAGCCCGAACACCGGCAGGATCACCGGTATCCAGTTCCTGCCCTGAGCGAAGAAAGAATCGTCGGTGAAGACGTAGAACGAGAGCATGAATAGAACGAACAGCAGGTACGTGCCGGTGGCCGGATCTGCGCCCAGGATCTGCAGTGCGCGGTGGCCCCGGCCGGCCCGCCGGAGTCTCCAGAGCCGGCGCGCGTTGCTGCACAGGCGATAAACGGCAAGCACCACCAGCAGGACGGTGAGAACGAGCAGCATGCCGCGGATGGCAGACGAGATGGTTCGCGAACGAATCACCAGGACTGTGTCCGACCAGCCGAATTCGCCCCAGAAGCCTCGGAAGGTCGGTCCGCCGCCGAAGTAGTCGATCAACGCCCGAAGCAGGTCGTGGCCGGCGTAGCGGACGATGGCGACCGGGCCGGAATGGACGGCCGTCAGGAGCGCCTGGTCGGTCCAGAAGGCGGTGTTCTCACGGCTTGAGCCGATCAGTGGGAAGGGAGATCCATAGCCGACCCAGTACTGCACGGCTCCGAGGAAAACAGCCGGTGCGGTGATCAGGGCGCCGACCAGCGGCCAGCGTCGGTCGGCCGCAGACCACCGGCGACGCCGGAGGCCGACCAGCGCGACAACCGGAATCGCCGTACAGATGAAGAACTGGTACTTGGTGACAAGCAGGGCCCCGAGGAGGAGGCCGAGGGCCGCCAGGTGACCCAGGCCGCGGTTCCGGCTGCGCAGAGAGACGAGCCAGGTTGCGGAGACGAGAAGCCAGCTCAGGTTGTCGGCCTGGGCGTAAGAGGCGACGAAAGTCGTCATCGGAAAAAAGCCGATCGCTGCCGTGAGCGCCAGTGTGCGAAGTCGCGAGACACCAAGCTCCCGAGCGATTCCGTAGGTCATCGCGAGGGTTCCCGCCAACATCACGACGGAGAGCAGGCGCGCCGCGAAGAAAAGCGTCACGGGCCCCGAACCGGCCAGGATCGAAATGGTCCCGAGCCAGAGTGCGACCACGCTGAAGTATCCGAAGGGGTATCGCGTGACCAGGTACGGCGTGTGGTCCGGCGCGGTGTCAAGTCCCGGCCGCCCGGCGTCGAGAGCCGCGAAGTACGCAGGGGTCCCGTAACCCGGCGGCGCTTTGACAAGCGGTTGGAACGGCATCCTCTCGCCCCCCGTCCTGTCGGCAAGGTACCTGGTGTAGGGATGGGCGTTGCCGGGTGGCAGGTCGCGCGCGTTGAGGAGATGGCCGGCCCTCAGAACGCTGAAGCTGTAGTCGTCGTTGAGGATCTCGTCGGGGCCCTGGTAGATCGGGACCAGGAACCCCCATAGAACCGCCACCGCGCAGGCGCCACCGATGACAAGAGCGAGAAGGACCGCGGCGGCAAGCGGGGTGATCCGCCGGTCCAGCGCCAGCTCGGTCCGTGCGACGGCGCGGAGCAGCGTCGGAAGGCCTCCCACAAGGCGCCAGTCTACGGACCAGCGCCGAGGCGATAATTGGGAACCATCCCGACGCCCAAAAGTCCCACCACGCCCTCCGCCGGGCCACCGCGGCTCGGCATCGTCATCCCCGCTCGCAACGAGTCGTCGCGAATTGGGGATGTGCTCGCGCGGATCGAGAAGGTGCCCGGGATCGGATCCCACACGGTGCTCGTCGTCGACGACGGCTCGGCCGACGGCACCTCGCTGGTGGCGCGCGAAGGCGGGGCGACCGTCGTCCGCCACCACGTCAACTTGGGCAAGGGCGGAGCCCTTCGAACCGGCTGCGAGGTGGCCCTGCGCGAACAATGTGATGTGATCGCCGTCATGGACGCCGACGGCCAGCACGACCCGGCCGACCTGCCTCGCCTGGTGGCGCCGCTGCTGGCCGGCGAGGCGGACATCGTCTGCGCCTACCGCGACTTCGGGACCGACATGCCGGCGGCGATGCGGCTCGGCAACCATGGCCTCTCCCGGTTCTTCCAAATGCTTTTTGGAGCCCGTGTGACCGACACCCAATGCGGTTTGCGCGCCTTCACCGCCGAGGCCTACCGGAAGGTGCGCTGGCGCGCGACCGACTATTCGGTCGAGACCGAGATGCTGGTCCGCGCCGCGCGTGCCCACCTCCGCCTTGAGGAGATCGAGATCGCCACCATCTACCACGACCGCTACAAGGGAACCACTCCGATCGACGGACTTAAAATCTTCGCGAACATGCTGCTTTGGCGGATCGGCCTGTGACCGGCATCCAGCTGGTCGCCATCTGCTTCGCCGCGGGCATGCTCTTCCTGACGCACACCGCCTACCGTCGCAGCGAGGTGCGCAGTACCGAGTACGCGATCTGGGTCACGGTCTGGGTGGCGCTCGTGCTCCTGAGCATCTTCCCCGGCCAACTGAGGGCCGTCATCGCCCCCCTCCAGGTGGCGCGCCTCCTCGACGTCATCACAGTTGGAGGGCTGTTCTTTCTGGCCGCGGTGGTCTTCGCTCTCAATCGCGCCCTGCGGCGCCTCGAGAACCGGCTGAATTCGCTCGTGCGCGCTCTCGCGCTCAACGAAGCCGAGGCCGAGAAGCCGCTCTAGCTGTTTGCCGGCTGGCGAGACATTGCTCGCCGCCGCCGTCACTCCTCCGAGTGAGCCCCGACGGGCCTGTAGTTGCGGCGGTAGAAGTCCCAGTACTCGCCCGAGCGAAGCGGGCGCCACCATGCCTCATTAGCCCGGAACCATTCGACCGTGCGCCTCATTCCGGTCGGGAAGTCCACCTTCGGCGACCAACCGAGGGCGCTGAGCTTGTCGATGTCCACCGCGTAGCGGTAATCGTGACCTTTGCGGTCCTCCACCCACTGAATCTTGGAGCGATCGAGACCAGTCAGCTCGAGGACGAGGTCGGCCACCTCGAGCCCACTCGTCTCGACCCCGGTGCCGGCGTTGTAGACCTGGCCGATCTCCCCCCGGTGGAGCACGGTGTCTATCGCGGCGCAGTGGTCGTCCACGTGGATGTAGTCGCGGACGGCGTGGCCGTCGCCGTAGACAGGCAGCGGCAGCCCGTCGAGGGCATTGGTTATGAAGAGCGGGATGATCTTTTCGGGGAACTGGTTGGCTCCGTAGTTGTTGCTGCCGCGGGTGACAAGAAGCGGTAGTCCGAAGCTCTCGACGTAGGAGCGCGCGAGAAGCTCTCCACCCGCCTTGCTCGCCGAGTAGGGGCTGCGCGGGCGGAGGGCGTCATCCTCCTTCGAGCGGCCGTCGGTGACGTCGCCATAGACCTCGTCGGTGCTGACGAGGAGGAACGCCTCATGGCCGTGCTTGCGCGCCGCCTCGCAGAGCACACCGGTGCCGAGGACGTCCGTGAGGATGAAGGCGAAGGGGTCGAGGAGAGACCTGTCGACATGCGTCTCTGCGGCGAAGTTGACTATCGCATCAACCTCTGCCGCAAGGGAATCCACCAACTCGCCGTCGCAGATGTCCCCGCGGACGAAGCGGTAGCCCGGAGTGCCTTCGAGCTCGGCCAGGTTGGCCGGGTTGCCGGCATAGGTCAGCTTGTCAAGGACTGTGATCTTCACGTCGGGACGGGTCCGCCGGAGGTTCTTCACGAAGTTGCTGCCGATGAATCCGGCGGCGCCGGCGACGAGAAGGTGGTCGAACCTGCGCTCGCTCACGTCTTGTTGGCGCCGTGTGCGCGAACGAAATCATTCACGGCGTAATAGGCCTCGATCGACTCGCCGCCATCGCCCCAGAACCCGTCGACGATGTCGTACTCCATCGTCTTCTGGTCCACGAACCAGTTGTTGACGTCGGTTATCTCGAGCTCCCCCCGTTTGGAGGGCTCGAGATTGGGGATGACGTCGAAGACGGTCGAGTCGTAGAGGTAGACGCCGGTGACCGCGAAGCTGGAAGGCGGATCGTCCGGCTTCTCGACGATGCGGACGACGCGACCGTCGGCGTCCATCTCGGGGACGCCGAGGTGGCGCAGGTGAGAGGCGTCCTCGACCCTCGAGAGAATGATGCGCGCCCCTTTCTCCTGGGCCGCGAAGGCGTTCACGGCGGGTGCAATGCTGCGCTCGAAAACGTTGTCGGCGAGCATCACCAGCACCCGATCGCCATCAACGAAGCGGGCCGCGAGCCCGAGCGCCTCCGCGATTCCTCCCGGCCTCTCCTGGTAGGCGTAGAGCAGCCTGTCAACCCCGAACTCGTGGCCGTTGCCGAGGAGACGCAGGAACTCCCCGGCGTGGGTGCCGCCGGTCACGAGCATGATCTCAGTGATCCCGGCCTTGACGAGGGCCTCGATGCCGTAGTTGATCATCGGGCGGTCGTAGATCGGCAGCAGATGCTTGTTCGTGATCCGCGTCAGCGGGTGGAGGCGGCTGCCGGTGCCGCCGGCCAGTATCACTCCTTTCAATTCCAAGCGATTCTAGTGTCCCGCGCTGTAAGTTCACGCCGCGGGTCGCTTCGACCCGGGCCGGATTTGCGGCATGGGGACCCCAAAAGAACAGGTCTCCGGGCGCATCTGGGGTTCATTGCACACCCTGGGCACAAAATCTTGTGGCAAACTGCCGCCCATATGGCGCGGCCCTGGCCTCGGGCGATCCTCCATGTGGATCTCGACGCTTTTTACACATCCGTTCACCAGCGCGACGACGAGAAGCTGCGCGGGATCCCGCTCGCCGTCGCCGGTTCATCTCGCCGCGCGGTGGTGATGGGCGCCTCCTACGAAGCACGGGCCAACGGCGTGCATTCGGGGATGCCGCTCTTCGAGGCGCTCGCTCTCTACCCCGGCCTCACCGTGGTAAGGCCCGAGATGGCCCGCTACAAGGAGGCCAGCCGCCAGGTCCAGGCGATCTTCCGCCGCTTCGCCGCGCCGGAGAAGGTCGAGGCGGTGGCCCTCGACGAGGCGTACCTGGACGTGACCGCCCGAGTGCGCCACGGCACCAGCACGCCCGAGGACACTGCGCGCCGGATCAAGTACATGATCCACAGCGAGGTTCGGCTCACGGCCAGTGTCGGAGCGGCCGCGTCGAAGCTCGTCGCCAAGATCGCCAGCGGGGCGCGCAAGCCGGACGGTCTCGTGATCGTCGAGCCCGACACCGAGGCTCACTTCCTGGCGCCGATGCCCGTCGGCTCGATCCCCGGCATCGGGCCGAAGACGGAAGAGCGCCTCCGCCTGATGGGCATCCGGCGAGCCGGCGACCTGGCCGTTTATGACACGCAGAGGCTCGTGCAGGCACTCGGCAGCGGCGGCGCCGTGCTGCAACGGCTGGCGCAGGGCCGCGATCGCAGCCCTGTCGATGGCTCCAAGCCTCCAAAGACGATCAGTGCCGAGACGACGTTTGAGGTGGACGTGTCGGATCCGCGGCAGATCGAAGTTGCCCTCCATGACCTGACCTCGCGACTCACCGATCGCCTTCAGCAGGCCGGTGTCAAGGCGCGAACGGTTTACGTGAAGGTCAAACTCCCGGACTTTCGGCTGGTGTCGCGCCAGGTGTCCCGGACGAGCGCGACCGACGACGCCGACGTGATCTTCCGGGCCGCGCGCTCGGCACTTGAGAAGTCGCACCTGGAGGCGCGACCGGTTCGTCTGATCGGGGTTGGGCTGTCGGGCCTTGTCCACCCCGAGGGCCCCGAGCTGCAGATGAGCCTTTTCGAGGCATAGGCGCCACCCCGCCCTTCTCGAGTGAGGAGCGGTCGATAACCGGGCGCGGGAAGGCGCCCACGAGGTCGGCGACGGTCTCCCAGCCGAAGGCGGCCATCCCCCTCTTCACGAGCTCCCGGAAGACGGCGGCAGTCGCCTGGGCGTCTCCCAGCGCCGCGTGGGCCGGGTTCTCCCCCAGTCCCAGCTCGCTGACAAGCCGCGCCAGGCCGGGCGTCTGGCCGGGCGGAAGTTCGAGGACGAGGCGGCCCAGCGCCGTGGTGTCGACCACGGGATGTTCGAGCGGACGCGGCAGGCCGCGGCCGATGATCCAGGTGTCGAACGCGTCGTGACTGTGCTCGACGAGGATCGAGGCCCGCGCGAAATGGAGGAAGGCGCGGCGCGCGTCGCTGAATTCGGGCGCCCCGGCCAGCATGGCGCGCTCGATGAGGTGGCGGCGACGCGCATAGGGGTTGATGGGCGCGCGACAGTTCACGAGCGTGTCGAAGAAGGAGAGCGTCGAATCGAGGCGGAAACGCTCGGCCCCGATCTCGAGGACCAGGAAGGGCCGGTTGCCGGTGGTCTCGATGTCGACGGCAACAAACTCCGCCTCGGCGAGAGGCATGTCGGGACTGACTCCCGGCGGGTCGACGTCCGGGAAGTCCCAGGGCATCGGCTCGGCGCCACGCGACTTCAGCTTGATGAGCGGTTCTGGGGACAAGGGGTTCCTTTCTTGGACTGTAGTGGTGGACTGTGGTGGCCGGTCGGCCACCGATTTGGCGATCACAGACAACTAATAAGCGTTCTTGTGGGTGAAGACTCTAAAGAGAGTGATAAGGATGATCTTCAGGTCGTAGGCGAGGCTCCAGTTCTCGATGTAGTAAAGGTCGTAGATGAGGCGCTCCTCGACGGGCGTCTGGCCCCGAAGGTCGTTGGCCTGGGCCCAGCCGGTGAGGCCGGGGCGAACGCGGTGCCGGTCGGCGTAGTGCGCCAGACGCGCCTCGAACTCGGCCACGAACATCGGACGCTCGGCGCGGGGACCGACGAGGCTCATCTCGCCCCGGACGATGTTCCAGAGCTGGGGCAGCTCGTCGATCGAGAAGCGGCGCAGGAACTTCCCGATGGGAGTTCTCCGAGGGTCCTCGGAGCCGGCCCAGACGGGTCCCGACTTGACTTCCGCGTCCTGGCGCATCGTCCTGAACTTGACCATCCGGAATCGGGTGTCTCCCATTCCGACCCGCTCCTGGAGTAGGAAGACCGGTCCTTTCGAGCTCACCCTCACCAGCAGCGCGACGAAGGCGAGCAGCGGCAGCACGCCGATGAGCCCGACGCCCCCGACCAGGATGTCGAACACCCGCTTGGCGATCCGTTGGGGTCCGTCGATGTCGAGACCGCGGCGGAGCTGCAGCAGGGGAATCCCATCGAGCTGGTCCCCGGTCACCGAGGTGGTCATGATCTCGAGCATGCTGGGAACGATCCGGAACTCGGCCCGCGATCCCTGGCAGCTGTCCATCAGATGGAGGATCTGCTCCTGGCTCACATCGGCGAGGGCCACGAAGACGATGCTTATTCGCTCCTCGCGGACAAGGCGCGGGAGGTCACCGAGGCTTCCGACAACCGGTACGCCCCTGAAGTCGCCCCCCGCCGGAAGCGCGTCGGTGACTGCGCCCACCATCTGGTAGCCGTAGTCCGGGAACATCCTGATGCGCTGGATCACAAGGTCGGCGGCGGCTCCATGCCCGATCACCAGAGCCCTGTCGGCGCCGATGCCCCGTGCCTGCCGGGCCCGCGCCCAGCGCCGGAGGACATAGCGAGCGACGAGCATGAGGATGAGAGCAAAGCTGAGCCAGATCACCCAGGTCAGCCGGGAGTAGGCGCGGTTGATGCCGATCATGGCCAGGACGACAACTGCGGCGACGGCCATCCCCCCGGTCACCGAGAACGCCTCGTCGATGAACTGGATCCCGCGCCGATAGCGGTAGATGCCAAGCAGCGCCAGGACGACGAGGACTGTCAGGGCGAGGACCGGGGCCGCCGCCAGGTACAGGTTGATGTCCGGCGGCTCGCCCCCGACGATCGGCGTGTGGGTGGGGTTGACGTGGAACCGCAGCCAGTAGGCAAGCGCGAGGGCGAGCACGGTCACCAGCGCGTCGGAAGCGGCCTGGGCCGGTGCCAGGGAGGGTCGCTTCACCTTACGAGCCTGCGGGAAGGACGAAGGCTGGGGCAGGGGGCTCGGACTGGAAGCCTGCAATTCTGGGCGAATCGTACTTCGCCGAGTGGCTCCGTAGACTGGGACGGCCATGGCTGACCGCAAACGAATTCTGAGCGGCATGCGGCCAACCGGCCGGTTTCATCTCGGAAACTACTTCGGCGCAGCCATCAACTGGGTCCGGCAGATGGACGTCTACGACTGCTACTACATGGTTGCGGACTACCACGGTCTCACCACCCAGCCCGACGCCCGCGAGTTCGAGCAACAAATTTACGATCTCGCCGGCGACATGCTCGCCGTGGGTGTCGACCCCGACCGGTGCGTCCTCTACCTGCAGTCCTCGGTGCCCGAGGTCGCCGAGCTGGCCCTGCTTCTCAGCAACGTCACTCCCTACGGCTGGGTGCAGCGGACACCCTCCTTCAAGGAGAAGGCCCGACAGCAGCCGGACAACATCAACGTCGGTCTCCTCAACTACCCCGTGCTCCAGGCCGCCGACATCCTCCTCGTGAAGGGCGAAGCCGTGCCGGTGGGGCGTGACCAGGCGGCTCATGTCGAGATCACGAGGGAGATCGCGCGCCGATTCGACCGCATCTACGGCCGCCGCGTCTTCCCGGAGCCGGAGCTGCTGCTGACCGAGACGCCGCTGATCCTCGGCACCGACGGCAAACAGAAGATGTCGAAATCGATCGGCAACATAGTCGGGGTCACCGAGCCGGCCGACGTCATCTCCAAACAGGTCCTCTCGATGGTCACCGATGTCAGGAGGACCTACCGGAGCCAGCCCGGCCACCCCCGAAGCTGCAACGTCTGCGCCCTCTACAAGCTCTTCTTCCCTGACGACTGGGAGGTTTACTGGGAGGCCTGCCGGAAGGCCGAGATGGGCTGCCACGACAAGAAGAAGCTTTTGGCAGAGCGAATCGTCCAGACGTTCGCCATGTTTCGCAAGCGCCGGACCGCGCTTTCGAACGAGGAGATCAAGAGGATTCTGGACATCGGCTCGGCGAGGGCGCGGGATCTGGCCCGGCAGACGATCGCCGAGACCCGAGCGGCGGTCGGGTTGCTGCCCGGGCTGTGATATTTTTCCTCGTGTCAGGCGAATTTGAAACAAGGAGCCAGTGAGATCGAGCACTCGTCCGACGTCCCGCGGATGAACGTCAACCCTAACCTCAGCCGCCGCACGTTCCTGAGCTGGTACATGGCCGGCCTCATGACGGCGACAGTGGTGGCCGGGCTGGCGCCCATCCTGGTCTTCATCTGGCCCCCACCGGCGAAGGGCCAGAAGAAGGGAGACGTCGCCGTCACCCTCGACACCGCACCCGCCGACCTCCAGGAAGGCGACGCGGTCCGCTTCGACGCCCCCGCCACCGGCGCCTTCGTGATGCAGGACGGAGGAGGCGCCAACGCGCCCGGCGACATCGCCTACTCGGGGTACCTCGTGAAGTACCGCGGCAAGACCATGGCATACGCGGTCAACTGCTCGCACCTCGGATGTTCGATCAACTTCGACAAAGCGGGCGCCAAGTTCGCCTGCCCCTGCCACGGCAGCGAGTTCCATCTGGACGGCAGTGTCAAGCAGCCGCCGGCCGCCGCCCCGCTCTCGCACCTGAAGTACAAGGAAGCGGGCGCCAAGCAGATCGCTGTCGATGGAATCACCTTCGGAGGCGCTTAGAAACCCAGCATGGCCATCCCCACACCCCGCCAGGTCCAGGTCTCGGTGATCGAGTGGATGGACTCGCGCTTCCCGTTCACTGAAGCCGTCGACGAGGCGCTCACCCAGCGTGTGCCGAACTACGCCAACGCCTTCTACTATTGCTTCGGCGGGATGGTGTTCATCCTCGTCATCTTCCAGATCCTCACCGGGATCTTCCTCAGCTTCTACTACGTGCCGGACGGCGCCGGTAATCCCGCACCGGCCTACACGAGCGTCAAGTTCATCATGGAGAACGTCTACCTGGGATGGCTGATCCGTGGCATCCATTTCTGGGGCGCGAACCTCCTCATCGTGATGATCGTCCTCCACATGGCGCGGGTTTTCTGGACGGGTTCGTACCGGGCTCCACGGGAGCTGAACTGGATCGTCGGCGTCGTGATGCTGGTGCTCATCCTCGTGTTCTCGCTGACGGGCTACCTGCTGCCCTGGGACACCAAGGCGTACTGGGCCACCCAGGTGACGATCAAGGTCTCGGGAAGTCCGCCGCCGATCCCGATCCCCGGCATCGGCGTGCTCGACATCGGCGCCGCCATCAAGAGCCTTCTGCAGGGCGGTCCCGTCGTCGGTCCAACGACCCTCCAGAGGTTCTTCACGGTCCACGTCTTCCTGCTCCCGGCAGGAATCCTCCTTTTGATGTTCGCCCACTTCCGCCTCATCCGCCAACACGGGATTTCGGAGCCTCTATGAACATGAGCGACGAGACGAAGAAACCGAAGGGCCCGGGCGCGCTGGTCGCCGCCCCCGACGAGAACGATATCGACCTGCCGCCCCGTCGCGAGACCCTGCCGGTCGGCATCGACCACCCCGTCTATCCCGTCCTCGTCGGGCTCGCCCTCTTCCCCATCCTGCTTGGAGAGGGCGGCCACCACGCCGCCGAGGACATGCCGGACGACGAAACCCACCCCTTCTATCCGGACCACTTCTGGCCCTACCCGATCATCGCCGTCCTGATGCTCCTGACAGTCGGCCTGATGGCCGCCTTCGTGCAACAGAACCTGTCGCTCGAGCAGTCTGCCGATCCCCGGCAGGTCGTCATCCCGCGGCCGGACTGGTACTTCCTTTTCCTGTTCCAGTTCCTGAAAACGGGCCCCGAAATCGTCACGGCCCTGCTGATCCCGCCGCTGATCCTGGTCTGGCTTCTGCTCTTCCCCTTCATCGATCAGACCATCGGCCCGCGCATCGCCCGCCGCCTCGGCTGGGCCCGCTGGCCGGTCCCCGGCCGCAACGTCTTCACGGGGACGAGCTGGATCCTCTTCATGGCCTGGGTCCTGGGACTGACTTTCTGGGCGCTGGCCGGTCCTCAGTTCTGCCTACCGTGGCCCATTGGCGGGCCGATCTGCGGAGCCTGAACAGAACCAAGCGGCGAGCGGGCCGGCCAGGGTGGATTGCGGCGGCAGTGCTCCGAAGGCCTACCCTTCGGGTCTCTGGTCACCCATCTTTTGTCAATCGACTTCCGAACGCCGGCAGTGATGGAGGAACCGACTGCATGCTCCCCCCAAAGCTCGACGACGAGACGATCGGATCGCTCGACGAGGTCCTCGAAACGCTTGCACCGGTGCTTGCAATCCCTCTGCCGAACTCGGAAGACCTGATTGCCGGACAGCCGGAGTTCTCACCCGAGGGCCTCTTCCCCGGGAAGCGCCGGTAAGCGAATCTCAGTGCGGCGCGCCGCCTGGCTCGGGGCCGGGCTTGCCTTCCTCGCCATCGCGGCCTACGGCATCTTTCTGTCATTCAACGGTAACGCCCACCCCGGTACGCTCACGGCTCGGCGCCCCAACGAGGGGATCATCAACGGCTTCCTGGTGGGCGTCACCGACGTCCAGCGCGACTCGGCGGACCCCAACCTGGCGGTACCCGCCTCGAGCCGCCTTGTGAAGATCAGGCTGACGTTCCAGAACACAACCGGCAGCCAGCAGCGCGCCGACCCCGCGGACTTCAAGCTCCGCGACGGCAAGGGCTCCGACCATGACCCCGCCTTCGCCGCCTCCGGCGACTGCCGGCGCTGGCAGCGTGCCGACCTCTATCCTCCGAACGCGGACGGCGGCGCCCTGCGCGACTCCGACGCCCGGAAGAGCGGCCCGACCTTCGGCCCCGTGGCGCTCTGTTTCACGATGGCCACAACCGATGGAGCCCTGACCCTGGTCTGGAGTCCCGACGTGGGCCTCGTCGGAGGCACCGTCGCCATCCCCATCCGGGGGCGCTAGCCCTTTTCCGTCACCCGGTACTCGAGGTAGCGCCCGAGCAGAAGGCGCGTATGGGCTTCCAGAGCCGGGATCACCGAGAGCACGATGCCGACGACCGGGTAGGTGAAGTACTGGAGGTAGGCCGCCAGCTTTCGGACCGGATTCCAGTGGGCCGGCGCCGGCGGCAGCATCTTGTACTCAAGCCAGATCAGGACGACGACGGTGAGGATCGTCACGCTCAGCAATTCGCTGGAGTAGACCCAGAGATTGTTGCCGAGGTCGGTCACGGAGAAGTCGACCGAGACCCAGATCGGGATCGAGGCCCCGAACATCAGGAAGACGGGCAGGAAGATCCAGTTGAGATGGTTCAGAAAGAGGTTGAAGAAGCGGATCGTCCGCAGCCCCAGCGGGATTTCCTTGTGCTTGAAAAAGCGGCTCAGGACGTAGGGAACGTCGGTGATTCCCCAGGCCCAGCGCTTGATCTGGTTGTACTGGCTGGCATGCGTGGCGGCGTAATCCTTGGCCTTGGGCGAGTCCCCGTAGATGGGCAGGAAGACCGAACGCATGTTGAAACGCTCGCCGAACCTGAAGAACGCCTTCCAATAGAAGCGCGAGTCCTCGGGAATGACGTCCTTGTCCCAATAACCGACTTCGTGGACGAATTCCATGGTGCAGGTGTAACTCGAGAACGCGACGAGCCGGTGCTTGCGCGTGTGCAGAAACATCTGCCATTGCGAGGTGCTGGCCGACACGACCCGGATTGCCGTCGGGACCTCCCAGATGTTGTTGTGGAAGAGCGGAACAGGCTGCCAGATCGTCGTGTCTCGCTTCGGCTCCAATGCTGCGTGGTAGCTGATCCAGGCGAAGTACTGGGGATGGACGCGGTAATCGGAGTCGAGATCGGTGAGTTGGATGGTGCTGAGGTCGTAGCCCTCCTCGGTGAGGACGCGGTACATCCAGCGGCCACCCCAGTTCATCGCCGCCGACTTGCCGATGACGATGCCGGGCTCCAGCGGGTCCTTGATGTGGTAGAAGCCGCGAACCCGGGAGCCGAACTTCTCCTTGAGCTTCGCCACGTTGACCCAGCCCTCCTTGTCGGTCTCACGAGTGATGATCGCGATCATCTTCAGGTCGTCCGGGTACTCGGCGTCGATGATTGCCTGGCAGGTCTTCTCGAGCACGTGGTATGGCTCGGTGTAGGTCGGGATCACGCAGAGGTGGATGTAGTCGAGAGGCCGGACCTGGCCCGGAGCCGGCACGAAAGAGGTGCACTCGCTGATCCAGTGCTTGGCCATGTCGCGCTTCATGCGGCGATAGGTATAGAAGATGCCGCCGATGACGAGGAAGGAACGGAAGAACCAGTAGATGTCGAAGATGAGCACGCTCACGGCGACGAAGATCGCGCCCTGCACCTCGAATAGAAGCGGGATCCAGAGCGGGGCCAGCAGGAGCAGCCAGGTGATGACTCCCGGGGCCGCCTCGAAGACGCGATAGGCACCCTGCCGAAACGGGCTCCGTTGAGGCGCAGAGATGTTGGCGATCACTGGACCGAATTATCGGCTCCGCCGCTGTGGCGAAGGTGGCGGCGGAATACAGCGACCCCGCGGCGGGCTTCTAAACATCGAAAGGTATGAACAGAAAGTGACCGAACTCGCTCATTACGACGAAAACGATTTCAAGGATGCGGTGCTGAGCGCCGAGCGCCCGGTACTCGTCGACTTCTACGCAGACTGGTGCGGACCCTGCAAGATGATGGGCCCCGTCGTGGAACAGATCTCGGCCGAGTACGGCGACCGCGTCGACGTCGGCAAGCTCGACACCGACGCCAACCCCGGCGTGGCCGTGCGCTTTCAGATCATGGGCATCCCGACCCTCGGCCTCTTCCACGGAGGCAAGCTAATCGATCGGCTGGTCGGCTACCCCGGCCCGGTCGGCGTCCGCAGCTGGCTCGACAAGGCTCTCACGAAGACGACGCCGGCCGCCGTATAAGAGGCCCTGGCGGGTCTTGCTCAGGCCTGAGCGCATCGTGCGATCCACACGGTAAATCCCCCCCGTCCTTCGTGCGTTTGATCAGTGGCAAGTGGGCGCGCGCGTGGGTAGAGTTTTCTCCCGGCGCAGTTCGCCCTTCTGAGGAGAAAACGCATGGGTACAGCCACCAAGGCCGTCAATTCGACCAATCCAGCCGACGTGATCGAGCAGGCGCGCCGGGCCGGCGTCCAGGTCGTCGACGTCCGTTTCATCGACCTCCCCGGCACCTGGCAGCATTTCAGCCTCCCGATCGGCGAGCTCGAGGTCGACAGCTTCACCGACGGGCTTGGCTTCGACGGCTCCAGCATCCGCGGCTTCCAGGCGATCAACGAGAGCGACATGCTCCTGCTCCCGGACCCCGACACGGCGACGATCGACCCCTGCCTGCGAATTCCGACCCTGTACCTGATCTGCGACATCGTCGACCCGATCACCCGCCAGCCCTACAGCCGCGACGCCCGCTACGTGGCACGCAAGGCCGAGGCGTACCTGCAGAAGACCGGCATCGCCGACACGGCCTACTTCGGACCCGAAGCCGAGTTTTACATATTCAACTCGCTCCGTTTCGATCAGAACTCCTACTCCGGCTACTACTACATCGACTCCGAGGAAGGGATCTGGAACTCGGGCAGCAACAGCACCCCGAACCTGGCCAACCGCCCCCGCTACAAGGAGGGCTACTTCCCGGTGCCGCCGGTCGACAAGCTTCAGGACCTCCGCTCGGAGATCATGCTCAAGCTGATCGACGCCGGCATCCCGGTCGAGGTCCAGCACCACGAGGTCGGTACCGCCGGCCAGGCCGAGATCGACATCAGGTTCAACACCCTGACGAAGATGTCGGACCAGATGATGGCCTACAAGTACATCGTCAAGAACGTCTGCGCCCAGAACGGGTACGTGGCGACGTTCATGCCGAAGCCCCTCTTCCAGGACAACGGATCGGGGATGCACGTGCACCAGAGCCTCTGGAAGGATGGCGGAAATCTCTTCGCCGACACCAAGGGCTACGCGGGTCTCAGCCAGATGGCGATCTGGTACATCGGCGGCCTGCTCAAACATGCCGCCTCGCTGCTCGCCTTCTGCGCGCCGACGACGAACTCCTACCGCCGGCTCGTGCCCGGCTACGAGGCGCCGATCAACCTCGTCTACTCAAAGCGCAACCGCTCGGCCTGCGTGCGCATCCCCATGTACTCCAACAACCCCAAGTCGAAGCGCATTGAGTTCCGCTCGCCAGACCCCTCCGCCAACCCCTACCTGGCGATGTCGGCGCTGCTGATGGCGGGCCTCGACGGCATCGAGAACAAGATCGAGCCCCCGGAGCCGGTTGATGCCGACATCTACGAGCTCCAGGGCGAGGAGAAAGCGAGGATCCAGGCCGTGCCGGGCTCCCTGCAGGAAGCGCTCGCGGCCCTCAAGGGCGACCACAAGTACCTGCTCAAGGGCGGGGTATTCACCGAGGATCTCATCGAGACCTGGATCGAATACAAGATGAAGCGGGAGGTCGAACAGGTCGCCCTCCGCCCTCACCCCTGGGAGTTCTACCTCTACCACGACGCTTGAGCCGACGGGTTCGGGTGCCCAGGCGCAAAGTCTCGGACGCGTAAGCGCGAGGATCGCGGGGGAGATTTGCCGATCTCCCCCGCCCGCGCCGCGAAACCCTGGAGGGGTGGCCTACATCCCCAGCATTCCACGCGCCCGGAGGGCGATGGCGATCGCCACCCTCGTTTCAGGGTCGTCCAACTTCAAGCCTGAGATCGACTCGATTCGTTCTACGCGGTAGGTCATGGAGTTGACGTGGATACCCAGTTCGCGGGCGGCCGCACGGCGCACCCAGCGGGCGGCGGCGAGGGCTTCCAGAGTTTGGAGAAGTGGCGTCTCGCGCGACTCCTTGTACTTCAAAAGTGTTCCCAGGACCTCGTGGACAAAGCGCCGGAGCGCCTCCGGGCTCTGCACTTCGAGCAGCAGCCGGAACGCCCCCAGGGAGCGGTATGACGTGACCTTGCCTCGCATCCCTGCCCGGCGGCCGAGGCGCAGTGCCTGGCGCGCCTCCTGGTGGGAGCGGGCCAACTCGGCAACTGATTCGGCGAGGTTGCCGACTCCGATCGACGCGGAGCCCGGGCGCAGAATTGGGGCCACGGTGTCGTGGACCTGCTCGGCGAGCCGCTCTACCGCACCGAGGTCGGGCGCGGCGTCCTCCGGCACTAACACCACGGCCGATGAGGATCGCGTCAACGTCAGTGCACCCCCCATGCGACGGCGAGCCAGGTCGACGAGGGCGGAGTGAATTCGATCCTGGCGCCCGCGCACAGCCATCTCGCCCTCCGATCGCGAGTCGTCCGGCTCCACGACGATCACCCAGGCCCGAGCCGGGAGCCGGTGCCCGAGGCGCTCCGCCTGGCGAGCCAGGCGCTCCGCTTCAGCATCGTCAAGACCTCCCGCGAGCAACTCCTCGACCAGGTCGCCGCGCAGCCGGCGCTCGACCTCCGCCGCTGCCCGCTCCTTTGAAAGCTCGAGAGCGAGGATCGTAGAGCCGTGCTCCAGCGCACGCACTCGAGCTGGGTTCGCCGAATCCGTCTCTGGAAGCCCGACCACGAGGAGGGCCAGGAGATCCCCTCCGGCACGGACCGGCACGACATCCAGCGCTCGCACCGGGCGGCCGCTGACAAGCCGGAACTCTCGGGCCAGGCTGCGCAACTGCTCGGGAGGCACCGTGATCCGGGCGGGCAATTGGTCGTCGCCCTGGACACGGAAACCGTCCTCCGTGTAGAGGCCCGCCGCGCCGCCCGCGAGAAGCCCGACAGCCTCCAGGATCGCGTCTACGCCGGCCCCTTCGAGGGAGAGTTTCGTGAATCGTTCGTGGGTCTCATGCGAAAGACTGATCTCCGCCAGCTGCGCTTCGAGCCGCCGTTGCAGCTCCATGCGCTCAAGGATCCCGGCCACCTGGCCCGCTATGGCACGCAGAAAGTCGAGGTCTTCTGAGTTGAAGTCGCGAAAGGCCACCGACTGCACGTTGACCACGCCCACCAGCCGTGGTCCGGCCTCGATCGGCACCGAAAGCATCGACTTGAACCGTTTCTGGTCCACGCCCGGGATCCACTTGAACCGCGATTCGTGGCTGACATCGGCGACCGACAGGGGTTGCCGGGTCTCGGCCACCCAGCCCGTGATGCCCTCACCCACCCGGAGCTGGGCTCGGCCGACCATCCTCTCGTTGAGGCCGTTGGTAGCCGCCAGCGTCAGGTTCTCCGCCGAGGAATCGAGCAGGTACAGCGAGCAGACGTCGATGGCCATCGCCGAGGTCGTCTCGCGGATGATCAGCTCGACCAGCTCGGACGGCTTCTGGGCGGTCGCGGCGTCCCGCGCCAGCCGCTGCAGAAAGTGAAGCTCGCGGACGGCTCCCGACAGATCCTGCTGGTCAGTCTTGAGCGCCACGTCGCTTAAGGTAGCGCGCCTGAACGTGCGGCAGGTTCGTGTTCTAGCTCCAAATCGAAGCTGCTCTTTTAGTGCGCTAATGCGGAGGACTGTCCGCCAAGGGCTGGTGTCTGGGCACATCTGGCGCCGACGCCAAGCGCACGGTGGCGTCCGAAAGTCTAGAGCGGAGCCG
>JAYUBK010000061.1:0-2346 GCA_043740835.1 Chloroflexota bacterium | reverse complement strand
CGTTCAGTGACGCCGATCCGGGCGGCGTCGTGGCCGACTACACGGCAACGATCAATTGGGGTGATGGGACAACCACCGCGGGGACTGTGGTACCTCTTGGTAGCGCCTTTGCCGTAACCGGCAGCCACACTTACGCCGCCAGTGGGCTTGGGCCGCAGACCTTGACCACCAACGTCTGCGACACGGGCGGGAGCTGCGCGACGGCCACCAGCCAGGCCCTGATCTTCACGTACACCACGGGTGGCTCATTCGTGGTGGGCGATTCCAGCGCGGGCACCTTGGCGCCCGGAGTGATCGGCACTGGAAACCCCGTCACTTTTTGGGGAGCCCAATGGGCGAAGGCGAATGACTTAAGCGGCGGTTCCGCACCGGCGGCGTTCAAAGGCTTCGCGAGCAATCCGGTAACGCCCGCATGCGGGGCCTTCTGGTCTGCAAGTCCGGGCAACAGCTCGCCTCCACCCGCCGCGGTACCGACCTACACCGCCATGATCGTGGCGAGTTCCATAACGAAGGCCGGGCCGCGGGTCGCAGGCGACACAACCCATGTCGTAATCGTGAGGACCGATCCCGGGTACGCGTCGGATCCCGGCCACGCCGGCGCGGGCGTGATCGTCGGAGTCCTCTGCTAGACGGAGCGAGAAACTCGACGGAAACTGGGACGGGATCGCGGGAAGATCCCGTCCCACCGATCATCGAACGTCGGTTCGATAAGGGTTAGGTCAGGATTGAGTTCGATGGTCGCGAAATGGTTTGTCTTCACGATGACCGTGGCGCTCCTCGCCGCCTGTGGCACCGTGACGGGCTCGACGACCCCGACACCCAGCGCCCGGGCCTCGCCGTCACCATCTTCGGCGCCGCCCTCACCCTCGCCGTCCCCAGCAATCGGCGATCCCTGCTTGGTCGGGCGCTGGGTCGAGCAGAAGCAGACTTCGCCCGGGAACTGGACCTGGAATTCCGAGCGGATTTCCGTGAGTGGGCTCCAGGGGCTGGTGGTTACTTACTCGGCCGATGGTGGCGAGACGGTCGACTTCAGCGGCGCGCAGCCGTTGATCGGCGACTACCACGGCCACGAGATCAGGATCGTCCTGCGTGGGTCGCTCACCTACCAGGACACTGCCGACGGACGCCGGATGGTGCAGTCGAAGGCGACCGGCGACCTGACTCCCGTTTTCTACTATGACGGTGCCCCGCAACCGGGCGGCAACGCGGCGGCGGCCGCCCAAACACTGACGTACAGCTGTGCGGGTGACCGCCTGCACCTGGAGAGCCCAGCTGTGGACGGCGTGTCCGGTCCACAGGTGGACGAGCTGATCAGGGGCTGAGCGCCGGTTCGCACCGCGCGACTCTCTCAACGAGAGACGGCCTTCTCTCGTACGACCCACGCCGGGGCTGTCACAGTGGTCGCTGTGCGAGAGCTGTACCCGGCCATAGAGCCGTACGACCGGGGGATGCTCGAGGTGGGCGACGGCCACCGCATCTACTGGGAGGCCAGCGGCAATCCGGCCGGCAAGCCGGCGGTCGCCCTACACGGCGGTCCGGGCTCCGGCAGCTCACCGGGGCGCCGCCGCGCCTTCCATCCGGAGGCCTACCGCCTGGTGCAGTTCGATCAGCGTGGCTGTGGACAAAGCACCCCGTCAGCGGCCGACCTGGGCACCGACCTCGCCACCAACACGACCCACCACCTGATCAGTGACATCGAGCAGCTGCGCGAGCACCTCGGCATCGACCGCTGGCTGGTGTGGGGTGGTTCGTGGGGTGTGACTCTCGGGCTCGCTTACGCTGAGCGGCATCCTGGCCGGGTGAGCGAGATGGTATTCGTCTCGGTCACGATGACCCGGCCGTCAGACGTCCACTGGCTCTATCACGAGGCCGGCCGCTTCTTTCCGGAGCAATGGATGCGCTTTCGGGAGGGCGGCGGCAATGCGGACGACCTCGTCGCGGCTTACGACCAGCTTCTCAACGCGCACCCCGATCCGGCCGCGCGGGTCAAGGCAGCGCAGGATTGGTGCGACTGGGAGGACGCGGTAGTGTCGCTCGAGGACGGCTGGACACCGAACCCCCGCTACCTCGACCCGCACTTGCGGATGACTTTCGCCCGCCTCTGTGCGCACTACTTCTCGCACGCCGCCTGGCTCGACGACGGTGAACTGCTTCGCAACGCCAAACGGCTGACCGGCATCCGCGCTGTCCTCATCCACGGCCTGCTCGACCTCGGCGGACCTGCCGACGTCCCCTGGCTGCTCTCGCGGGCCTGGCCGGACGCCGAGCTGCACCTCGTTGGCACCGGCCATACGGGAGGCGCGGAAATGACGGAACAGATGATGGCCGCGCTGGACCGATTCGCGG
>JAYUBK010000060.1:0-7825 GCA_043740835.1 Chloroflexota bacterium | reverse complement strand
GCATCGAGTCAGGCGAGCTGATCGTGATGACTCAGGAGGTCCGCGATCTCATCTCCTGCCTGCGCGCAATCGACGACCCATCCGACGAGGTCGCCCTGGTTGCGGCCCTGAGGTCGCCCGCCTACGGCTGCAGCGACCCTGAGCTGCTGCTCTGGCGGGAGCAGGGCGGTCGCTTTAACTTCGAGCGTCCCGGCACCGGCACCGGCGCGCGCGTCGCCGCCGCGATGACAGACCTCCACGGATTCCACCTGCGCCGCCACGAGCTGTCAGTTCCGGCCCTTGTCGAGGACTTCATCGAGCGACGGATGCTCGTCGCCGCCAGCTTTGGAAACCTCCGTCCGCGCGAGTCCTGGCGCCGGCAGCGCTACGTCAGCCGCCGGGCGCGTGACTTCGCGGCCACCGGTCGCGCCACCCTGCGCGCTTTCGTCGACTGGATGGAAGGCCTCGAGCGGGAGCAGTTCCGCGACGTCTCGGCGGCCACCGGCGAAACGGACGAGGACGCGGTCCGCCTCCTCACCATCCACGGTGCGAAGGGTCTCGAATTCCCGATCGTGATCATGACGGGCTGGGGCTCGGTGAAGCGCTTTGACAAGACCGAGGCCGTCGCGGACCGCATCGACGGCAAGCTCGAGGTCGGTGTCGGCGACTGGAAGACGGCCGGCTACGACAGCGCCACGGACAGGGAGAGGAGCCTTGACGAGGCCGAGGCGCTGCGCCTCACCTATGTGGCGGCCACCCGCCCCAAGGACCACCTCGTACTGAGCCTCCATCGCCGCGCCTCCAGCAAGCAGTACCCGCAGGCGGAGCAATTCGCGGAGACGATCCAGAACGAAGGCCTCGGGGTCCCCGTCGATTTCGCCGTCCTGGGTCCGGCCGCGGAGCTGCCCGCAACCGCTCCTGACTTCTCGACTCCCGAGCAGCAGGCGGCGACCGAGGAGGCCTGGATCCGGAACCGCCGGGAGCTTGTCGAAGCGCTCGGGTCCATCCGGATCGTCAGCGCCACCGGCCTTGCCAAGGCGGGCGCCGACGAAGGTGCCGAGGACGTGGCCGCCTTCCGTCGCGGACGGGCCGGCACCTCGTTGGGCCGCGCGGTCCACGCCGTCCTCCAGACAATCGACCTTGCAACCTTGGCAGGCCTCGACGATCTCGCTTCCGCGCAGGCAGCCGCCGAGGGCATCACCTCGAGGACTGAGGACATCGCCGCCGCGGTGCGCTCCGCGGCCGCCTCCGATCCCGTCCGGAGAGCCCTGGCCGGGGGCCGCTTCTGGCGCGAGGTGCCTCTCGGCGGCAGCCTCGAGGGCCACCTTATGGAGGGCTTCGCCGATCTTCTCTATGAGGAGGACGGTGCCCTGCGAGTCGTCGACTACAAGACCGACGACGTCCCCACCTCAGCCATTGATCGCCGTCTCGAGCGCTACCGGCTCCAGGGTGGTGTCTATGCCGTGCTCGTCGAACTCGCCACCGGACGCAGGGTCGCAGGCGTCGACTTCGTCTTCACCTCCGCCGGCGAGACCCGCGCCGTCAGCGACCTCGATGGGGTTCGCGCAGCGGTACGAGCGAGATTAGGCGAGCTTGCCACCGCTACCCACGAGGATGAGGGCGATGGCCCCGGCGGCGGCGAGGGTGAGCCTGAAGGCCAGCCGGCGCCGGCCGCCCAGACCGGCGAGGACGATCCCGCCGACAAGGGTGACGGCAAGCGCGAGACCGACCAACTGAAGCTGCCCGGGTTGTCCGGGCCCTAGCACCGCCGCCAGGGCCGAGCCGCCCAGCAAGAGGGCGGCCGCGATGAGCGAACCCAGCGGGCCAAGCCGCGCAGGCAACCCGCCGACTCCCTGTACGCGGTCGGACTCGATGTCGCTCAGTGCCTGGGTGAAATGTGCGCCGGCGCCGAGGGCGGCAGCGGCGATCGTCGACCAGGCGGCCGCCAGGTGCGCGTGCGAGAGTCCGAGGGTTACGAAGCTGGGAAGGGAACCGAACGCGAACGCGTAGGGCAGAACGCTGAATAGAGTCGCCTTGAGCGCCCGGTTGTAGAGGGTCGCGGCACCCACGGCGACGAGGTGAAGGCCGCCGGCCGCGATCCCGTTCGCCAGCGACCCCACGACGGTGATCAGGAGCGCGACCGCAATGGCTCGACGCACGGTTCCCGGCGCGACCTCACCCGTTGCAAGCGGCTTGTCGAAACGGCCCGCGCGGCGATCCACCTCGACGTCGAGAAGGTCATTCGTCCAACCGACGAAAAGCTGACCCGGGAGAACCGCCGCGATGACGATCAGCGTTCCCCAGCCCCGTCCGGCCGCGAGAGCAAGGACTGCGCACGCGGCCGTGACGGCAAGGACCGGTTCCGGGTGGGAGCAACGAAGCAGGGCCCAGGCGCCTCGCCCCCAATTGACAAGGAAATTACGGCTGCGTGATTCGCTCATGACCGGGCAGGAGTTTGCTGTCCTCATGAAATACGCGCTTTGGGTCCGACGTGCAGCGATTGCCGGCTGCGCCCTTCTCACTGTTACCGGCTGCGGCGTTGGCCCCGTCCAGGTGGGTGCCGGCCCGACCCCGAGCATCACCGCGGAGGCCGGCCCGGACGGGATTCACAAGATCAAACACATCGTCGTGATCATGCAGGAGAACCGCTCCTTCGACAGCTACTTCGGGACCTATCCCGGAGCTGACGGAATCCCGATGCAGAACGGCATCCCCACGGTCTGCGCCCCGGACCCCGTTGCGAAGACCTGCGTCAAGCCCTATTACGACCCGACCGACAAGAACGCCGGTGGTCCGCATGGCGAGGTCAATGCGGCGGCCGACATCAACAACGGCAAGATGGATGGCTTCATCGCGCAGGCAGAGCAGGGAAGCCCGTGCACTAAGAACCCCTTCGACCCGGCCTGTAAGGACGGGACCGCGACCGACGTGATGGGGTACCACGACCAGCGCCAGATCCCCAACTACTGGGCCTATGCCCAGAACTTCGTGCTCCAGGACAGGATGTTCGAGCCCAATGCCTCCTGGAGCCTTCCCCAGCACCTCTTCATGGTGTCGGAGTGGTCCGCCAAATGCACGAGCGCCGATCCCGGCAGTTGTACCAACGCGCTCCAAAACCCGGGCCAGGCAGCCAGGGCGGGATCGTCCGCAAAGGGCGGCCCCATTTACGCCTGGACCGATCTCACCTATCTCATGCACAGGGCCAACGTGGGCTGGAAGTACTACGTGGCCGAGGGAACCCAGCCCGATTGCGAGAATGACGCGGCCACCTGTTCGGCCCAGCCCCAAAAAGTCGGAACGCCCGAGATCTGGAACCCGCTGCCCTGGTTCACGACGGTCCAGCAGGACAAGCAGTTGGGCAACATCCAGACGATCAATCACTTCTACGACGATGCCCGGAACGGCACCCTTCCGGCCGTGAGCTGGGTCGTGCCCAATGGCAAGGTCAGCGAGCATCCGCCGGCTCTCGTCAGCGACGGCCAGACCTACATCACGACGGCGATCAACGCGGTCATGAACAGCAGGGACTGGAGCTCGACGGCGATCTTCCTGAGCTGGGACGACTGGGGCGGTTTCTACGACCACGTGACTCCGCCGACCATCGACCAGAACGGGTACGGCCTGCGGGTACCCGGACTCGTGATCAGCCCCTACGCGCGCAAGGGCTACATCGACCACCAGACGCTTAGCTTCGACGCCTACGCCAAGTTCATCGAGGACGATTTCCTGAACGGCCAGCGCCTTGACCCGAAGACCGACGGCCGGCCCGACCCCCGACCGGGAGTCCGAGAGTCCGCCCCTCAGCTGGGCAATCTCAGCAGCGACTTCGACTTCAATCAGCTCCCCCGTGCCCCGCTCATCCTCGACACGCACCCGAAGTCCGGCTGATTCCTCTCGCGGGTAGGCCCCACCGGAAACCCGCGGGGGGGCCGCCCGTGTATTCGATTTCGATGGCAGGATTGTCCGGCGATGTTCTCCGGCAGTCGGCGGCGAGGGGACCGGTGAGCCTACCGATCACCGCCGCGCGGCTGGCCGAGCTTGCTTCGGGAGGCGATCAGGACGCCTTCGAGGAGCTCGTCAAGAGCTACCAGCGTCGCGTCTACGGGTTCGCCTACCAATACGTCCGCGACGCTGACGAGGCGCAGGACGTGGCCCAGGAGATCTTCGTCCAGCTTTACAGGAACCTGCGCCGATACGACACCGAGCGTGCCTTCGATCCGTGGTTCTGGCGGCTGGCGACGAACATCTGCCTCAACTACCGGCGCCGGCGAGTCCCCGAGCCCCGCGACGACATCGATGCGGGCGGCGCGGCGGATCCGACGGCGATTACGGGAGAGTCAGACCTCAGTGTTGCGCTGGGCGAGCTCGACCCCGGCTACCGACTGCCGCTGATTCTCCATTACCACCTCGACCAGTCGATCGAATCGGTCGCGCACTCGATGGGTCTCTCGATCGGCGCTGTGAAGTCACGCATGCACCGCGCCCGCGGCATCCTCCGCCGCTCGCTTTCGGAGCGCTCGAAATGAACGCCCTCGGCTGCGCTGACGTTCGGCCGCTGCTCGAGGCGTTCGTTGACCTGGAGCTGGACGGGGTCCAATCGAGCGCCGTGCGCGAGCACCTCGCGCTGTGCGCCGACTGCCGCCTGCAGCAGGAGGAGGCCCTCTCGATACCGACCCGGCTGCGAGCGCTCCGTGCCCCCGAGCCGCCGGCCAAGTTCCTGGCCTCGGTGATGAGCGCCGTCGGCTCCATCGATGGCCAGGAGGAAGCCCGGCGGAAATTGATCTGGAGGCCGGTCGTGGCAGAGGTGATCCTCTCGGCGATCATCGGCTGGTACATCTCCGGCTTCGCCGGACTCGGCAGCCTCACGACGGCGACCTTTGGCGAACTGGCGCAGCTGTTCGGTTGGAGCTCCGGCGCGGCCGCTCTGCCCGCCGCGCCCAGCGCCGACCTCGTGCTCGTGCTCGCCTGCCTCTCGCTGATCGGCGTGACCGCCTACCACTTAATGCTCATCGCACGCAGCTCCGGCAGGCGGAAGCCACGCGAGCGAGCGGCATGACCATTGTCCAAGCTCGCTCGCGATGGCTGGCACTGTTCGCCGCGCTCATCGTCCTCGCGCTCGGATTGGCCTGGGCCGACTCCGTGTTGATCGGTCACTTCCCACACCCGTTGGCGAAGGTCTCGGCGGCCGGCCCTCCGCCCCTGGGCGACCCGCCAGTTGATCGCATCCGCGGCTTCCGGGTCATGGCCCCCATCGGAGGCCTCTTCTCCTTCTGGTGGTTCGTGAGCCTTCTCGTCGGTCTGGTCGCCATCCCGGTGCTTGTCGTCATCGCTGTACCGGGTCGCGTGCGGACGGCAATCGGCCACCTTGAGTCCGGCGGCGGGCCGCTGCTGGCGCTCTTCGCCGGAGTGGCCAGCATCCTCCTGCTCGGAGCCTTCTCGTTCGTCGTTCGGCTGAGCGTCGTGCTCCTCCCGCTGGTCGGCGTGATCTGGGCCGCAGGCGCCATCGGAGTCCTTTTCGGCGCCGCCGCCCTCGCCCTCTTCGTCGGCGGCCTGTTGCGGCGGCGGCTCGGTCCCGTCCACCCGGTGCTGGCGGCCTTCACGGGGCTTCTTGTCATGGCCGACCTCGCCCTGATTCCCTATGCCGGCATCGTCGTGCTGGCGGTCCTCGGTCTCACCGCTCTCGGCGTGTCGGTGATGACCCGTTTCGGCTCCGCCCGTGGCTGGGCCCTTGACGAGCTCGAATGGTGAGGCGCGCCCGAGAACGATGAGGAGTGCAAGGAAAGGAGCGGCCGGATGGCGCTGAGAGTGCAACCACGTCCGGACGTCGCGGGAAGCCGCCTCGCCGACCCGCGGGTGTGGGTGGCCGTCCTCGGCATTGCGACCGTAGGCCTCGGCGGACTCATCGCGCGGGACGTCTATTTCCCCCCAGCTGCCTCGACCGCCGCCGTCCGGACCGCCACGGTCTCGGCCGGAACTGTCCGCAATGTCGTCAGCGGAACCGGCAACGTGGTGCCGTCCACCCAGCAGTTCGTCGCCTTCAAGATCGGGGGCCAGCTCACCGAAGTCGACGTCAGGGTGGGCGACAAGGTCACCCAGGGCGAGGTACTGGCGAAGATCGACACGACGGCTCTACAGGCCGCTGTGGACACGGCCGGCGCGAATCTGGCGACGGCGCAGGCCAACCTCGACTCGGTCACGACGCCTCTGACCTCGGCTCAGGTCGCTCAGCTCCAGCACAACCTGGCCAACGCGCAACAATCCCAGGCCGACACGACAGCCAACGTCAACGTCACCAACCAGCAGGACGCCGCCAACGTCCTGGCCGACCAGCAGGCGCTGGCTTCGGATCAGTCGGCATTTGCGACCGACCAACAAACGCTCAACAACAGCGTCCAGTACGCCACGGACAAGGTGCAGCTGGCTTATGACCAGGCGCAGTTGGCGGCCGCCCAGCAGCAGTTCAACACCGACGGATGCCCGTCGCTCCCTGTTCCATATGTGCTGAACTCCCCCTGCGACAGGGACTACAACGGCACCACCAGGCCGCTTTACCCAGGCGTCAAGGGTTACCTGGCGCTGGTCACCGCCGACCAGGCCAAGGTCAATCAGGACCCCGGGTTCATCGCCCCCGGTTACAACTCGGACCAGGCCAAGGTGAGCGCCGACACCACCAAGCTCGCGGCCGACCAGTCGCGCCAGCAGGCCGATGCGATTGCCGGCACCCAGAAGGTCAACTCGGGCCAGAACGGGATCACCGCCGCCCAGGACGCACTGACCATCCAGTCGTCGGTCAAGCCCAGCGCGGTCGCGCAGGCCATGGCCGGGGTGGCGAACGCCCAGACCGCTCTCGGCACAGCTGTCACCAACCTCGGCTACGCCACGCTGACGGCGCCCGCGGCAGGCGTGATCCTCAGCATCAACGGGCAGCCGGGTGAGACGGTCGGCGCAGCCACCGGTGTCACGGCGCAGTCACCGGGCAGCGTGGCACCGCTCACGGCAGCCACCGGCGGCAGCGCCTTCATGGTGATCAGCAGCGTCGGGACCTTCCAGGCCCAGGCGCCATTTGCCGAGACCGACGCCTCCAAGGTCGCTGCCAACCAGGCGGCGATCATCACCTTCGACGCCGTCGCCGGGCTCGCGGCCCCGGCTCATGTCCTGGCCGTGGCTCCCAACGCCACGACGACCTCAAACGTCGTGAGCTACCTGATCACCTTCACCCTCGACAGAACGGATCCGCGAATCAGGTCTGGAATGACCGCGAACATCACGGTGATCGTCAACCAGGTCGCCAACGTCCTCAGCGTCACCAACGCGGCCATCCACCGCAGCGGCCGGACGACCTACGTGACGGTCCTCCACGGCGGCAGGCAGCAGAACGTCAATGTCACGCTCGGCCAGGTGGGCGACACGACGACCCAGGTCATCGCCGGTCTTTCGGCGGGAGACAAGGTCGTCCTGCCGTCGGTCAGCGTCGGCGCCGGGCGCACGACGACGGGGACGGGTAACGGCGGCGGAATCCTCGGTACCGGCGGCGGCGGGCGCGGACCCGGCGGATGATCGTTCTCGAGGACATCGTCAAGACCTACCGAATGGGTGAGGTCATCGTCCAGGCCGTCAGGGACATCAGTCTCACGATCGACGAAGGCGAATTCGTCTCCATCATGGGAGCCTCCGGCTCGGGGAAGAGCACGATGATGAACCTCATCGGCTGCCTCGACAAACCGACCTCGGGACGCTACCTCCTCGACGGGGTTGACGTGGCGAGTCTCAATGACAACCTGCTGGCGGAGATCCGCAACCACAAGATCGGATTCGTCTTCCAGAGCTTCAACCTGATCCCGCGCTC
>JAYUBK010000059.1:0-2349 GCA_043740835.1 Chloroflexota bacterium | reverse complement strand
CTTGTGCTAGGTCGCGCGGCGCATTCGGACTGCGACCAACAGTCCTGAAGCGGCGGTAAGTCCCGCGACAGTGAAGATCGCGGCTGGAATCCCGGCCGCGTCCGCGATGGTACCGGCCACGATTGCGCCGACGGCGTACCCGGCGTCACGCCAGAGCCGGTAGACCCCGATGGAGCTGGCCCGATCGGGGGTACGGGCGGCATCACCGATCACGGCCAGCAGGGTCGGGTAGACAAGTGCGGTGCCCAGGCCGAGCAGGGCGCTCTCTGCGGCCCACCAGCCGAAGCCGGTCAGCTCGACGAAGCCCGCTATCGCGAGTGCCTGGATCATCATCCCGGCGACGATCAGAGGTTTGCGGCCCGTGTGATCGCTGAGCCACCCGCTACCGAGCTGCCCGGCGCCCCAGACGGCCGGATAGGTCGCGGCCAAGATCCCGATCTCCCGCAGTCCAAGTCCGCGGGCGGCGAAGAAGAGAGGCAGCAGCGCCCAGGCCAGGCCGTCGTTGAGGTTGTTCACCATGCCCGCCTGGCAAGCGCTCGACATGCTTCGGTCACGAAAGCTGACGTCTACGAGGAGCTTGGTTGCAGAGGGGGTCGCTGCGGTCCCCCCAGCCTCAAGTTCGACATGCCCGCTGGTCTCCCGGGTTCCGAACGACAGCAGAAGGCCGAAGACCGCAAGGACCTCGGCGAGAAGGTAGGGAGCCGGCCGGATTCCGTAGGTCGCCGCCAGAAAACCGGCAGCCGCAGCCGCCACCGACACCGCCAGGTAGCCGGAGGCTTCGTTCAACCCGAGCGCAAAACCGCGGCGGCGAGGTCCGACGAGGTCGATCTTCATGTTGACCGTCGTCGACCAGGCCAGGCCCTGGTTGATGCCCAGGAGTACGTTCGCAAACACCACCCAGCCCCAGGACGGCGCAAGGATGATGAGCACCGGCACTGGCAACGCCGCCAGCCAGCCGGCCAGCAGGACCCTCCGCCTGCCAATTCGATCGGCGAGCCGGCCTGCGATGAAGTTGCTGGCGGCTTTGACCAGACCGAAGCTGATCAGGAAGGAGAGGATTGCCGCCCGGCTGGCCAGATGGAAGTCATGCTCGGCGAGCGGCGCCAGGGTCGAGCGCTCGACCCCCACCACACCGCCGACGAAGGCGTTGATTGCCAGCAGGAGCGCGAACTGGCGCCAGTTCGCGCGCAGCCCGAGCCGGATCGCCTGCGGAACCCTCAAGCGACGGTCCGCGTCAGGCGATCGCACAGCGGTTGGCTCCGGCCTCCAGCTCGGTGGTATCCGAGGGCATCTCACCCCGTTCGTTGAGGTCGATGATGCGGGAGTGGTTGGGCGGTGTGGGTGGGATCCGGGCCAGCACGGCCTCGACAAACGCGTCGGGCCCCAGCCTGGTCAAACCCACGCTCTTCCGGATGTCGCCGATCTCGGCTCCCAAGATCCTGCCATCGAAAGGTATGGGCTCGGAAGCGTGGCCCGGCAATACCACCGCAGCAGCGGGCAACTCGAGCAGCCGGTTGATCGAGTGATGTAGTTGACGCGCTCGCGAGAGCAGCTCCTCGCGGGCGCCACCTTCCAGGTCGGGCCTTCCCACGCCGGCGACGAACATCGTGTCCCCAGTGAAGGCCGCGGCACCCTCGAGCAGGTAGGTGGTGCTTTCGAGGGTGTGACCGGGAGTACCCAGGGCAACCAACTCAGCCGCTCCGAACGGGATCCGCTCACCATCGGAAATCGCCCGGAACGGATACCTGGAACGATCCTGCGACGGCAGCCCGAGTTCTACACCCATCTGCTCGGCGAGCAGCTTCGAACGAGAGAGGTGATCGGCATGGATGTGAGTGTCGAGAACCGCAACCAACCGCCATCCCCGCTCGCGCAGGAGGCGGCCGTAGACCTCGGGGTCGACCGAGGCATCGATGACCACCGCCTCGCCCTCTGATTCCACGATGTATGAGAGGCAGCCCTTTCCCGTTCGGCGCACCTGGACAACCTCGCAGCCGGCGATGCTTGCCTGGGCGACGTTCCAGGCCAGCGACCAGGCCTGCATTCCGCCCTCGAGGACTGCCGCGTCAAGCCCTCGCGCCCTGAGCATGGCCGCCGCGGTGGCCGCCGTTCGGCCGGCCGCGCACACTGTGACCACCCGTCCGGGGGGGAAGTCGAAATCGGCCAGTGGACCCAGATGCCCCGCTTTGACCGCCTCGTAGGCATCGACGTGGACGCTGCCCGGGATCGACCACTCGCGTTCGCCGTCCGGTCGAATATCGAGCACCGTCACCGGCGCCTTGCCAGCAAGTAGTTCCCGCAACTCATCGGTCGAGATACCATCCGTCCGCATCGCCCACCTCCTGGTGT
>JAYUBK010000058.1:0-2350 GCA_043740835.1 Chloroflexota bacterium | reverse complement strand
ACCGCTGCTGCAACATGCACTTCTTCTATCCGGTCCTCGTGATGGAGCTCGTCGAGGTCGTGAAGGGGCCCGAGACCGACGAAGCGACCATGGAGGCTGCGATCGCTTTCTCGCGGCAGATGGGCAGGGTCCCCGTGCGGATCAACAAGGAGATCGACGGCTTCATCGTCAACCGGATCCTCCACCACGCCTCCCAGGAGGCCTACCGCCTGCTCGACGCCGGCGTCGCCACCTTCGAGGACATCGACATCGCGATCGAGAAGGGCCTCAACTGGCCGATGGGGCCTTTCCGGCTCGGGGATTTCAGCGGTCTCGATGTGACCTACAGCGCGCGCAAGCACATCTACGACACCACCGGGGATCCCAGGTACCGTCCGTCCGACCAGCTCAAAGCGAAGGTCGAGGCGGGAAAGCTCGGTCGAAAGACCGGCGAAGGCTGGTACAGGTACTAGACTGCCCCGTCCGGGCATCCCGGACGGTATCCCCGGAGTTGCACTGGCAATTCGGTTCTCCAAGTTCGGTGGTTTCACCATGAAGACAATCCTTTCGGTCGATGGCGGAGGAATCCGCGGCATCATTCCGGCCGTCATCCTTGCCGAGATCGAGCGCCGGACGGGCCGGCCGGTGGCCGACCTCTTCGACCTTGTCGCGGGCACCTCGACCGGTGGGATCCTCGCCCTCGGGTTGACGTGCCCGGGGCCCGACGGCAGGCCCCGGCTGACGGCCCAGGACATGATCGGGATTTACATCGACAACGCCACGCGCATCTTTCCCCATGAGCACCTCTCGGTCCTCAAACAGGCCTTCGAGGACAAGTACTCCGTTGCCGGGTTGGAGTCAGTGCTGGAGAGCATCCTCGGCACCGCCCGGCTCAGCGAGGCGGTGACCGAGGTGCTGGTGATCGCCTACGAGATCGAGCGCCGGGAGCCGTTCTTCTTCCGGCGCAAGGACGCGCGCACCGGGCCCTCCAAGGACTGGCTCATGCGGCTGGTCGCCCGCGCCACCAGCGCCGCGCCGAGTTTCTTTTCTCCGCTGAAGCTCCTCGTCGCAGACGCGGATGAATACTTGGCGCTCATTGACGGCGGCGTCTTCGCAAACAACCCGGCGATGTGCGCCTACGCCGAAATGGCACGGGACACGGCCAGGGAGGACATCGTCCTGGTCTCGTTGGGCACGGGGATGACGTCAGCTCGATTTCGCTACGACCAAGCCCAGCACTGGGGCATGCTCCGCTGGGCGAAACCGCTTCTCTCGCTACTCATGGAGGGCGCCTCGACAGCAATCGATCTGCAGTTGCGCCAGGTGCTCGGGACATCCGATTATCACCGGTTCCAGGCGGTGCTCGACGTGGCCAGCCTCGACGATGCTCGCCCCGAGACCGTTCATCTTCTCCGCGAGGCCGCTGAGAAGCTCGTCGTCGAGCGATCGGACGAGATTGACCTCGTGTGTTCGAAGCTCATCGCGGCTGGCGCACAGGTGGACTGAATTGGCCGCGGGTCATCTCGAGGAAACGTCAACGCGTCGGCCGGCGGCGGAGAACGCACAGCATGCAGAGCACGGCGAGACTCTACTCGCCGCCTTTCGGCACCGCGCGAGGTCGCTCTGGGGCGGGGGCCGGCGCCTCCGCCTGATCACGGGCCTCGCTCTCGCGCAGGTGCTCGTCGCGGCGGCGCTGGTCACGGCCCATGACCTTCCGATGCCGGTCCTCTCGATCTCGACGACTGACAACAGGCTCATCCAGATGGGCGTTCCGATCTTCGTCCTGACCATGGTCTTCATCGCCCTGGCCTGGAGTTACCTGCTTTCCGGCGCGCTCCATGCTCACCCCGTCTTCCGCGTTCTCGGGCTGGTCCTGTACACGGTCGCCTTCGGGTCGATCCTCTACGTGGTCAAGGGAACGCGTCCGTACGCCTTCGTCGGCTACGCCATCCTGGCGCTGGTGTGGGCGATCGGAATCTGGTCGCTGGTGCGCTACCGGCGGCACCGGAGATACGAGCAGGCCCAGCACCCGCGGGCACTGCGAATGGCCACCTTCATCGCCACTTTCGTCCTCACCGGTGCGCTCTACGCCGACGGCTGGCTCGCTTCTGTCGCGGCCGGCTCCCACCTTCTCTTCACCCTCGCCTTCACGACGCAGCTTGCCACCTTGCAATTCGTCCTCGTGCCGATGCTGATGCTGGCAGCGGGCGACTTTTCCGAGTGGGCCGAGGTGGGGGCCCAGCGGGTCGTGATGTTGACCGGGCGCGGCTGGCCCTGGCTGGTCGCGGTGGCCGCCCTGGTTTCGGTCGCGGTGATCGCCGCTGTCGCGTGGGAGGAACGGATCTGGGTGCTGCCGCAGGTCCTGCTGGGT
>JAYUBK010000057.1:0-2355 GCA_043740835.1 Chloroflexota bacterium | reverse complement strand
TGTATTCCCGGTGGAGCCTGCGCAGCTCGTCCCGGGAGATTGCCTGGGAGTTATCCAACCCGGTATTTGACGAGGCGGAAGCGCACGCGGCCCTGGTTCGGCGCCACACTGGGCCGGAAGTCGTCGACGAAGCAACGGATCATCTCGTGCGCAAGGCGGTCGAAGGCGGCGTCACGCGCCGCGATCCGCCCGGCGGGCGCCACGGTGCGGCCCGAGGTCAGTGCCGTGACGCGCGGATGTCCGGCCTGTACGTCCACCTCCATGCCCTTGTCGGTGGCCCAGAAGGTCAGCTTCAGCGTCGCATCGTCGCCCCACGCCTCCCGACCGGCATGGATGGCACTGTCGCAGGCCTGGGCGAGTGCGATGTTGAGTTCGTCAAGGTCGTCGAGACTGAACCCTACAAGGCTCCCGAGCGAGGTCGCCGTCCTCTTGGCAGTGGCGATCATCTCCGGCTGGGCCAGCAGCTTCAGCTCCGCCAGTTGTCGCTTTGTCCCGGTCACTAAGCCTTCTGCGTCGCCGGACCGCCCTCGCCTGTCGAGCCTTCGCGCTCCAACTCGTCACGGCGCCGGCGGGCGGCGCTGACGCCGTCCCTGACCGCCTTGTTGAGCGGGTGTTCGGGATCCTTGATCGCCGTTCGCGCGCGCTCGGTGGCCTGGCGTGCCTTCTCGGGCAGGTCGGTCCGGTTGGTCAACTCGATCGTGCGCATCCGGATGTTGTCGACGTGCTCGCGGCCGGGACCGGAGGCGAGGTACGCCCCAGCGGCAAAGCCGAGAAGGCCGCCGACGAAGATGCCCCAACCGAATCCGCCGCCGCCTTCCTCACGAGCCATGTCCATCTCCTCCTGAATAAGAGCGCCAGAGTGTCCTGGCCCCCACCGCGAATCCGTGAACCGCCGCCGCCGCCGATCGGGCGGGCTTTTTGAGCTGGACCGATAGGCGGTCCGCCACGTCCCCGGCGCCCGCGCCCACAGTGCGCAGGCCGACATTCACGCCGGCCGTGATGTCGTTGACATTGCCGATGCTCTGTCGGAGCTCGGGAAGCGTCTCCCGCATCTCCTCGGTCGTCGTCAGGACGAGGTCCTCGACGGCGCCCAGCGTGCGGCTGAGCCGAATCAGGACGCCGGCAAGAAAGAACGCCGTGACCAGTGCGAGCACGCCGAGCGCGAAAAAAGCGAAGTTCTCCAATGCTGTCCGAATACCCCTTATGGGCGCCCAACGAAACCAAAGAGTCCAAACGCGCAGCCGAACCTGCGCAATCTTACGGGCGCACGCCGCCACGCGACAGGAGACGCCCGAGGCGCGCCGCCGGCGGCTGGAGGAGGATCGCGAAAAGGGCTGCCGGAAAGAGATTGGCCTCGCCGAGGCCGAAGCCCGGAAGACCGACATATTGCCAGCCCTGGCCGAGGAGGACGCCGACCGCCGTCAGGACCAGGACGGCAACGTAACTGCGTTCACTGTGCGGCCAGAACGCGTACAGCAGCTGCGAGAGGATGAGCGTGACGGCCGCGGCAACCACGATTCCCGGATGTACCAGAGGTGGAGCGAAGGCGACCGCCGCCGAGACGAGGACCCTGGGAGTTGTCCTCTCGGACCAAGGTGGGTCCCCTGCCCAGGCCTTTCCAAGTCCCGCTACAAGGCGGGCATTTGGTCCAACCCGGGACGCCGGGGTCCCTTTTACTACGCTATTGGGCAACGCGCACTTGGATCCCCGCCTCGGCGACGGTACAGAGATATTACCCACCGAACCCCAGGCCTATTCCCCGGATCCCGCTCAGTCCTTCGGTCTCGGCTTGAGCTGCAGGCCGAGCTCGTCGAGCTGCTGCCCGTCCACCTCGCTGGGAGCGTCGAGCATGAGGTCCTGGGCTCCCTGCGTCTTCGGAAAGGCGATCACGTCCCGGATGTTCTCGGTGCCGGCAAGCATCATCACGACCCTGTCGATCCCCCACGCGATCCCTCCGTGCGGCGGCACTCCGTACTCGAAGGCATCGAGCAGGAAGCCGAACCGCTCCCGCACCTTCTCAATCGGCAGACCGAGCAGGCTGAAGACGCGCTCCTGCATGTCTCTGTCGTAGATCCGGAGACTGCCGCCGCCGAGCTCGTAGCCGTTGCACACGATGTCGTAGGCGTGTGCCCTGACGTCGTAGGGGCGCTCCGCGACGAACCCCATGTCCTCTTCCATAGGACGCGTGAAGGGATGATGGGCGTAGGTCAGGTTGCCGTCGTCATCCTCCTCAAAGAGGTAGGTGGGATTGATCCAGAGGAACTGCCACTCGCCTTCGCGCACGAGTCCACGGCGGCGCGCCACCTCCTGGCGAACCCTCCCCATGACGGTCTCGGTCCGACGCCGGCGATCCGC
>JAYUBK010000056.1:0-2356 GCA_043740835.1 Chloroflexota bacterium | reverse complement strand
GAATAGAGGTCGATGACGCGGGCCTTGATGCCCTCGCCGGCCAGCTGGTCGGCGGCCTTCAGGCACTCGTGCAGCGTCACCCCGGCGCCAATCAGCGTGACCTGGTCTTCGCCGCTCGAGCGGACGACCTTGGAGCCGCCGATGGTGAACTTCTCATCCGACCCGTAAAGCACGGGGTAGGCGCCACGGGTTGTCCTCATGTAGACGATGCCCTTCGCGTCCGCCATCTGCCTGACGAGCTGCACGGTCGAAGTCGCATCCGACGGGTAGAGGACCGTCGATCCGCCGATCGCACGGATCGAAGCGAGGTCCTCCATCGCCATCTGCGAGGGTCCATCGGTGCCGATCTCGACGCCCGCGTGAGACCCGGCGAGCCTGATGTTGGCTTCCGAGATGGAAGCCATCCGGATGAAATCGTAGGCCCGCGAGAAAAACGCCGCGAAGGTGGATGCAAAGGGTTTGTAGCCCCGCACGCTCATTCCGACAGCGGTGGCGAGGAGTTGCTGTTCGGCGATGAAGATCTCGAAGAACCGTTCCGGGTGGGCCTTCGCGAACTGGTCGGCGTGCGTCGAGTTCGAGACCTCGGCGTCCATCGCGACGACGTCCGGAATTGCTCCGAGTGCCTCGAGCGCGTCGCCATAGGCTTTTCGCGTCGCAACCGAAGCGCCCTTCTCGTAGACCGGGAGCTTCACGTCAGCGTCACCGTGCTTCGTGGCCGTCTGCCCCGGTTCGGGCTTTGTCGTCGCCACCTTCAGGGAGCGGACGCCGCCGAGCTCGGTGATCGCCCGCTCGGCCATGTCGGGCGGCAGCGCCTTGCCGTGCCAGCCTTCCTTGTCCTCGATCTCACTGAAACCGCTTCCCTTCTTGGTCCTGGCGATGATCACAGTCGGCCGGTCGGTGCTCGCGCGCGCAGCCCCCAGGGCGCGATCGATGGCCTCGACATCGTGGCCGTCAATGACCTCCGCTCGGCACCCGAAAGCCTCGACGCGCGCCCTGTAAACGTCGAGCTCCCACTGGAATTCGGTTGGCCCCCTCTGGCCCAGGCGGTTGATGTCGAAGATCGCGGTGAAATTGTTGAGGCTGTAATGGGCTGCCTTGTCGAGTCCCTCCCAGATCGAGCCCTCGGCGAGCTCGCTGTCGCCGCAGACAGTCCACACGTGATAGGGCAGCTTGTCCAGGTATTTGCCGGCGATTGCCACGCCGACCGCGATCGGGAGGCCCTGGCCGAGTGAACCGGTGGCCACATCGACCCAGGGGATGACCGGCGTCGGGTGGCCCTGGAGACGGCTCCCGAACTTGCGGAAGGTCAGCATCTCCTCGTCGCTGATCGCCCCGGCCGCTTTAAAGACCGCGTAGACGAGGGGTGACGCGTGGCCCTTGGAGAAGATCAGGTGGTCGTTGTTGGGCTCTTTGGGCGCGTCCCAGTCGTACCTGAAATGGTTTGCAAGGAGGACGGCAAGGAGGTCGGCGGCGGACATCGAGGACGTCGGGTGGCCCGCCCCGGCGGCCGTGCTGGAGCGGATGCTGTCGACTCGCAGCTGCCGGCCCAGCTCCCTGGCGAACTCGAAGTCAGCGCTCATGGTTCTCCTTTCACAACGACATTTGGTGCCGGCGGGATGAGGTCAAGACGTTACACCCGGCGAAAGGCTGGTCACCTGTCCACCAGGACAGGGTCGATCTTCCTGGAGTCGGAGGCCGCCCTGACCATCGAAGCCGCTCGCCGACGGTATTCGCGAGCCTGGGCCGAGACGATCACCGCCACGCCGGCCACGACGATCGATCCGCCCGCGATCGCGTGGGCCGTCAGGTGCTCGCCGACGACGATGATGCCGAGGATCACCGCGACGACGGGACTGACGTAGGCGTAGGTGGCGACGAGCGGCAGCGAGGCGTTCTTCACGAGCCACTGGAAGACCCCGTAGCCGAGGATGCCCCCGACGAAGATGAGATACACGAAGGCCGCGGCCGCGCCCGGACGCAGGTTGGATGGATTAAAGCGGAAGGCATCGCGTGTCAGCAGCGAGATCAAGGACGCGACAAGGCCGCCGCAGAACATCTGCATCCCCGAGACCAGGAATGCGTTGTCGGGGACTACCACCTTCTTCGTCAGAACGGTACCCAGACCCCACCCGACCGCAGCGGCGAGGACGGCGAAGACCCCGATCAACTCGCCGGGCCGCACGGTCGTGGGGCCGACAAGCACGACCAGTCCCACGAATCCGATCGCCAATCCAAGGCCAGTCCAGATCGAGAGGCGCTCATGAAGCAGCAGCCAGCTCAGCAGAACCATCCAGAAGGGCAGAGTCGAATTCACGATGGCGGCAATCCCGGACCCTATGTACTGCTCTCCCCAGAC
>JAYUBK010000055.1:0-7926 GCA_043740835.1 Chloroflexota bacterium | reverse complement strand
CGCGGCACGCCGAGGCGGGCGGTTCGATCGAGCAGTTCTTCGGCCGCATGAGCGCGACTGTCGCCGAGCTTGTGCATGCCGGCAAGGTGATCTTCCTCCTGTACGACCCGGAGAATCGGGTGCTCAATCTCCAGCCGGAGGGCTTCGGGGTCGGCCCCATGGACGTGGCGGGGATGCTGGACGTCCCCTGCGACGCCGAGAAGGGCGACCTGGCCGCCCAGATCATGTTCGAGGACCGCGTCCTGCTCGGCGCCCTGGACCCCGGCGACCCCGAGCTCGCTAGGCATCCGCCTCTGCTGACAGCGCTGGACGCCAGGAGCCGCCTGGCGATCGCCTGGCGGGCCGGCGACGAGCGCCTCGGGGCCATGGGGGCATACAACTCGACCCGCCCGGACGGATTCACCGAGGAGGACGTCCTGATCATGAAGACGGCCGCACAGGCCTCGGGCCTGGTCTGGCAGCGGCGGCGGGCCGAGCTCGTCGTCGAGCGGCGCGCCGCCGAGATGGAGGGCCTGGAGCGCTCCAAGTCTCGCTTCCTGAATCTCGCGTCGCATGAGCTGAAGGGACCGATCACTGTTTTGCGCGGGTACATCGCGATGCTCGGGGATGGCGTGTTCCCGGCCCGAGAGCTGCCGGAACTGGCGTCGCTGCTCGAGGGGCGAGTCGCGCAGATGGACTTCCTCGTGACTCAGATGGTCGAGGCTGCACGCCTCGAGGACAGCCGGCTAGACCTTCGTCACGAGCTTGTCGACATTCGCGAGTCGGTCCGCGACGCCGTCGCGGCGGTCACCCTCACTCGCCGCCCCCACCGTGCGGTCGAGACATTCCTGCCGACCGAGCCGGTCTGGGTCGTCGGCGACGGGCCCCGCATCGAGACTATCTGCCTGAACCTCCTCGACAACGCCCTCAAGTACTCGCCGGGCGACGCCCACGTCACCTGTCGGGTCAGCGGCGGGGAGCATCCCGATGTGAGCGTTTCCGACGACGGTGTCGGAATCCCTCCCGACCTCATCGGAGAGCTGTTCACTCGCTTTGGACGGATCGAGAACCCGCTCACGAGGAGCGTGCCCGGCACGGGCCTCGGCCTCTACATTTCGCGCGAGGTCGCACGCCAGCACGGAGGGGACATCACGGTCGAATCGACTCCGGGCGTGGGTAGCACCTTCACCCTCAGATTCCCCAATGCTGCCGCCTCCGCGAGTTAAGCCATGCCTTCCCTGGACTCAGCCGGTAGCCATCTGTAGATCGCTCCGGTCATCCTCTTCGTCCGGGTTGCGGAGGAGGTCGAGAAGGACCGGATGGTGCGGTACCACAATGCCGGTGACGCCTGCCGCGAGCGCAGCATCACGAAGGCTGCGCCACGCCGCCCGGCCCTGCGATCCGTCTCCCTCCAACCAGTGCTCGTGGCCGGGCGCGCCGGCGACGGCGGCCTTCAAGTCGCCGGTCTCACTGCCCGCCGGGTGTATCAGCCCTGCGATCCCGGCGAGCGGACCGCCTCCCACGATCAGAAGGACGACGGGGGGGTTCGCCGGGACACTGTCGGCGAGCGCGCTCAACACAAGGCGGTCACGGCTCAGAAGTCGCAGGGTGTGAACGCGCTGGCGCCAGCCGGAATGCCGGGGACCAAGTTCCAGCCCGAGGCGCACCCGGCGCACCGAACCGGCCAGGCCTGCCAGTAGCACGAAGCCGTCGAGCCCGCCCGCGTCCTCAGGCAGCCAGAGTGTGTCGACGCCCGCGGCCTCCAGCGCGCTCGCCTCCGCGAGAAGCTCGCCACGTTCGAGGAGCGCCGGGTCCAGCCGGACTGAGATTCGCAGCATCTGCGGCAAGCCTAGTTCACAGTGAGGGCCGGGCTAAGATGCCGCCATGCCGAGGCCGCAATCACCGCCGGTCGCCATCCGGCGTTGGGATGGCGAGTCGCTGAATCCCATCGACGACCGCGTCGCCGCCGAAGAACCGCTGCAGCTCTACGTGGACGGCAAGGAACTCAGCATCATCATGCGGACCCCCGGGCATGACCTCGAGCTGGCTCTGGGCCTGCTCTGGGCCGAACGCGTGATAACGCGACGCGATCAGCTGGTGAAGGTGCGGATCAGCGCCGAATCGGGGGAGTCCGAAGCCGGTGTCGAGCTCGACACGGCGGTCATCGAGGCAAACCACATCGACGTTCACATCCGCGAAGGTGGCCGGCGTCCCGAGCGCTCCTTCATGTCGAGTTCGGCGTGCGGGGTGTGCGGAGCGACCACCGTGGACGACCTGACTCTAGATTTTCCGATCCTCGCTCCCGGTCTGAGGGTCCGGGCGGCGGCGCTGCCGGCCCTCGCCGACAAGCTGAGGGAGAGCCAGGCTGTCTTCGACGCGACCGGTGGGCTCCACGCTGCCGGGCTCTTCACGGCGGAGGGTGAGAGGGTCCATCTCCGAGAGGACATCGGCCGGCACAACGCCGTTGACAAGGTCGTGGGCAGGATGTTTCTCGACTCGGGCCTTCCGGCTTCAGAGCGGCTGCTTGCCGTCAGCGGCCGCGCCGGCTACGAGGTGGTACAGAAAGCGATCGCCGCAGGCATCCCCATGCTCGTCGCAGTCGGCGCCCCCTCCAGCCTCGCCGTGGCCACCGCCGTCCGCTTCAACCTGACGCTCGTGGGCTTCCTGAAGCGCGACCGTTTCAACGTCTACTCCGGGGCAGGGCGGCTCTACTAGTTGCCGGTACCGGCAACTAGCTTTCGAGCGACTTCCTGACGGCCTCGACGTATTGAGCCAGCTCGGCGTCGGTCGTCGTGGGACGGACGGCGCGGAAGCGCTCCGCCGCGATCCCGGCGAGGTAGCTTGAAAGAGGCGCAAAGCGACGCTCGTTGCTGTGCGCGACGACCCGGGTCAACTCCAGGAGCTCGAGGGCCATCTGGGCGTCCAGCACGGGTGCCTCAATCTCGGCACCCCGCTCCTTTGCCTCGTCGGCGTAGCGGCGACCCAGGGATTGAAAGAACTCGTTCAAGACACTTCAATCTACAAGTTGACGCCCAACGCCGTGTTCTGACTAAATGTCTTCAACCGTTAGCCGTTGGCCGTTGGCCATGGGGACAAAACACCTTGTCGAAGCTCAACCGGCGCGACTTCCTGAAGATCGGCGCTGCTAGCGGCGCCGCGGTCACCGCCTCGACCCTCGGGTTCGACCTCGCCCAGGCGACCACGGCCAAACAGAACTTCCACATCGCCGGCGCCAAGGAGCTCCATTCGGTCTGTCCGTACTGCGCGGTGGGTTGCTCACTTGTCGCATTCACGCGCGAGGCGGCGGACGGGTCGACGAAGCTACTTCACATCGAGGGCGACCCCAACAGCCCGGTCAACGAAGGAAGGCTCTGCCCGAAGGGCGCGACCTCCATGCAGCTCGCCACGTCAAGCCGCCGGGTCGAGCAGCCTCTTTACCGGGCGCCGGGAAGCTCCCAGTGGGAGAAGAAGGACTGGAACTTCGTCCTCGACAAGATCGCGAGGAACATCAAGGACTCCCGCGACCGCACCTTCGTCACAACTGACGCCAACGGCAACACGGTCAACCGCACTGAGGGCGTGGCCTTCGCGGGCGGCGCCGCCTTCAGCAGCGAAGAGGGCTACTTCACGACCAAGGTGATGCGCTCCCTGGGCCTTGTGTACCTGGAGCAACAGGCGCGGGTTTGACACGGCCCGACGGTGGTCAGTTTGGCCGCCACATTCGGACGGGGCGCGATGACGAATCATTGGCGCGACCTGAAGAACGCCGACGTCATCCTCATCAACGGAGCGAACCCGGCTGAAGCACACCCCGTGGGTTTCCAATGGTTCGTCAAGGCCAAGCTCGACCCCGCCCGCGGGCCGGGCAACGGGGGCGGGGCAAAGATCATCCACACAGACCCGCGGTTCACGCGCACTTCGGCGCTTGCCGACAAGTACCTGCGGATCCGCACCGGCACCGACGTCGCCTATTTCGGAGGCCTCATCAACTACGTGCTCTCCAACGACCTGTACCAGAAGGAGTACGTCACCAACTACACCAATGCCTCGTGGGTCGTAAAGGAAGGCTTCGGCTTCAAGGACGGTCTCTTCAGCGGCTACGACGCCACCAAGCGGAGTTATGACATCGCGACCTGGGCTTATGAGTCCACGGCGCCGCCCGCAAACCCCGGCGAGCCCAACGCGTCTCAGGGCCAGGGGCCGGCCACCAGCGCGGGCGGGTTCGCAACTCGCGATAAGACCCTGCAACACCCGCGCTCGGTGTTCCAGCTCATGAAAAAGCACTTCTCGCGCTACACGCCCGAGGTTGTCTCCAACATCACCGGCATCCCGGCGGACCAGTTCCTGGAGGTCGCCAAGATCGTGGGCGAGATGGGCCGCCCGGACAAGGTGATGTCAATGGTCTACGCGGTCGGCCTCACACATCACACCACGGGCACCCAGCTGATCCGCAGCGGCGCCACCCTGCAACTGCTGCTCGGCAACGTGGGGATGCCGGGAGGCGGCGTGAACGCCGAGCGCGGACACGCCAACATCCAGGGCAACACCGATCATGCGATCTCCTGGGAGATCCTGCCCGGCTACATGAAGATCCCCGCGCCGGGCCAGAAGACGCTCGACGAATATGTGACCGCCAGTGCACCCCAGGCGTCCGATCCCAACAGCTGGAACTTCTTCGGGATCAATTACAAGAAGTTCACGGTGAGCCTCTTGAAGGCCTGGTACGGCGACGCAGCCACCAAGGACAACGATTTCGCCTTCAACTTCATCCCGAAGCCGGCTTCCAATTCGTCCTGGATCACAATCTACGACCAGGCGCTGAGGGGAAAGATGGAGGGCCTGTTGCTCTCGGGGATGACGGCCACCAGCATCGGACCCGATTCCAATCAGGTCATGAAGGCGCTGTCGAACCTCAAGTGGCTCGTGGTCATGGACCCGCTGCCGACCACCAGCTCCGAATTCTGGCGGGCGCCGGGCCTCGATTCCAAGAGCATCCAGACCGAGGTCTTCATGCTGCCCACAACGCACTGGATCGAGAAGGAGGGTTCCTTCGTCAACAGCGGCCGCCTGGCCCAGTGGAAGGACCAGGTCATCCCCCCTCAGGGCGAGGCGCGCCATGACCACTGGATCACTGCCGAGATCTTCGACCGAATCAAGAAGCTGTATGCCAAAGAGGGTGGCAAGTTCCCCGACGCCATGAATGCGATGACGAGGCAGTACTCAGACCCCGTGAAACCCTCCTTCGACGAGCTTGCCCGCGAGATCAACGGCAAGGACCTCACGACAGGTAAGCAGATGGCCTCCTTCGCCCTCCTGAAGGACGACGGCACGACAATGGCCGGCAACTGGATTTACACGAACAGTTACACCGAATCGGGCAACAGCATGAAGCGCCGCAAGGGTGTGGAGGACATCAAGGCAAACGATCCGACGGGACTCGGCTTCTTCCCAAACTGGGCGTGGACCTGGCCGCTGAACCGGAAGGTTCTGTACAACCGCGCGTCGGCGGACGTCAGTGGCAAGCCCTGGGACCCCAAACGGCCGGGCATCCAATGGGATCCGGCGCAGAAGCTCTGGGTCGGCGACGTACCCGACTACCCCGCCAACATGGACCCGGCCGATCCCAAGGCCTGGCTGCCGTTCATCATGAACGGCGAGGGCACGGGCAGGCTCTTCAGCAACTCACTCACCGACGGGCCCTTCCCCGAGCACTACGAGCCGATGGAGTCTCCCATCCCGAACCCGCTCCACCCGAACCAGTCGGAGTCGCCGGTCGCTTTCCTCTACGACCAGGCGGCCGGACGGCCCAGCCGGTTCGGGAAGGTCGCCGACTACCCCTACGTCGCCACAAGCTATCGGCTCACGGAGCACGAGCACTACGTCACCCAGCACGTCCCTCTCCTCGTGGGACTGCAGCCGCAGGCATTCGTCGAGGTCCCCCACGAGCTGGCCCAGGAGAAGGGGATCCAAAATGGCGACCGCGTCCGCGTCAGCTCGGCGCGCGGCAGGCTCGAGGTAGTGGCGCTCGTGACCAAGCGCCTGGCCGCGGTGACTGTCGGGGGTAAGAAGGTCTACACGATCGGGATCCCGATCCACTGGGGCTTCGTGGGCATCTCTGCCGAGAAGAACCCCGACCTGTCCCGGCACTGGCTTGCCAACGCGCTGACCCCATTCGTCGGCGACGCCAACTCCCGAACGCCCGAGTTCAAGTCCTTCCTCGTGAACATCCAGAAGATCTAATGCAGGCTCTAACCGGCACCGTCTCGCCGTGGCAGGCCCGCATCGACCGCGCGGGCGACCTCGCCATCCGCCACAGCTGGGCCGCCGAGCTACTCCTTTTCTACGCGGAACTTGCCGAGCGGCAACGCTCAATCTTCGAGCGGGCCCTGGGCAGCCCACCCAGTGCGTCGGAAGTGCCGGCCTGGGTGTCTGATCACGCACTGCCCGGGATCGTCGATGTAGCCGTCAACAAGGGACCTGGAAAGCTGGCGCACGGCGTGCTGGCGCGGTTTAAGGAGGCAAGCCTCGAAAAGCTCGTCGAGACTTGGCTGGCCGGCGAACCGCAGGGCCCCATCGACGTCTTCCTGGCCCGCGCGGCGACGGCGCCGCTTCTCGAAGCCCTGCCCGCTCTGGCGTCGGCCACCGGAACAAAAACTACTGACGACCGCCATTGCCAAAGCTGTGGAGGCGCCCCCCAGCTCTCCTATTTCGGCGTGTCGGGCGAGGTGCTGGTGACCGCTCCGCGCTACCTGCAGTGCTCGCGCTGCTCCCAGTCGTGGGTCTTTCCGAGGCTCGTCTGCGCCGGCTGCGGCGAAACGGATGCCCCTCGCCTCAGCATCCTCTCCGATGCCGAGAGACTGCCCGGCGTCCGTGTGGACGCCTGCGACACCTGCCGCCGTTACCTGCTCACCATCGAGCTGCCCAAGGATCCGACCGCCGTCCCGATCGTCGACGAGATGGCCGCTCTTCCCCTTGACCTGCACGCCAAGGAGCTGGGCCTCACGAAGGTCACTCCAAACCTGATGGGGTTCTGAACATGGCTCAGAGCGTCGGCTTCTTCACGGACACCAGCATCTGCATCGGCTGCAAGGCCTGTGAGGTCGCCTGCAAAGAGTGGAACGGCCTCGAGGGCAACCCGCCCGCAACCGTGGTGGACAGCTACGACAACACCGGCCGGCTCGATGCCCAGAACTGGCGGCATGTGAAGTTTTACGAACAGGTTCCGGCGAATGTCGGAGCCATTGACCTGCCCGCCAGCACGGGCGGTGGCCAGGCGTGGCTGATGATGTCCGACGTCTGCAAGCATTGCCAGCACGCGAGCTGCATGGAAGTCTGCCCGACCAACGCCATCATCAAGACCGAGTTCGACACGGTTTTCATTCAGCAGGAGGTGTGCAACGGGTGCCGGAACTGCATCGCCGCCTGCCCTTATGACGTGATCGGATTCAACCAGTCCACCGGCACGGTGCACAAATGCACCCTCTGCTACGACAGGCTGCAGAACAACCTGCAACCGGCCTGCTCCACGGTGTGCCCCACACAGTCAATCAAGTTCGGACCCCTCGAAGACCTCCACAAGCTCGCCGACGCGCGGCTCGATGCACTCCACACCGCCGGTTATTCGAGGGCCAACCTCTACGGCCGCGACGACAAGGTGTACGGCGGGCTCAACAACTTCTTCCTGCTCATGGACACGCCGGAGACCTACCAGCTCCCCAACGCCGAAAACGCCGTGCTGCCGGCACGCAATAACCTGCCGGGGTACCTCGGAGGCTTCGTCACGGCGGCGGTGGCAGTGGTCGCCGGCATGATCGCCTTCAGACGCCGGGGCGAGAGCTCCGGCCAGGAGTCGCCATGATGGCCTTTCTCGCAGCCGAGCATTTCGTCCGCTCCCCCGATTGGAAGTGGTTCATCCTCGCCTACTTCTTCCTCGCCGGCCTCGGCGGG
>JAYUBK010000054.1:0-2384 GCA_043740835.1 Chloroflexota bacterium | reverse complement strand
GCGCTGGTTCCCTGCAATCAGACGGCCGCCTGCTCCAGGTTCTTGGCTTTCTTGTAGGCGTCCCAGATCTGGTACGCATAGAGGCCGAGCCCACCGACGCCAAGGGGGACACCAAGGGCCGCACCGATGATGCTGAGGTCGAGGTCGAAACCGATGAACTCCATCCCGCCGCAGGCAAGGAGGAAGAAGAGGCCATTCAGGTTGTGGCCAAGGTAGACATGGCCCATCCCGGGGATGAGGGCCAGGCCGGCGGCCAGGAGCGGGCTCTTGGGGGCGCGCGCGTAGCGGCGGGAGTCAGCCCCCGCCGAGGGCCCGGTGCCGCAGTTGGAACATGTCGCCGCAGGGTTTGTCAGCGGTGCGCCGCAGCGTCCGCACAGGGTCTGTGATGCCATGGCTCAAGTTTTACCCGTTGGTGATAGCCTCCCAATCATGGACTTGAAGTTCACTCCCGAGGACGAGGCATTTCGCGCGGAGGTACAGGGCTGGCTGAAGACCAATTTGCCTGCCGAATGGACCCATCGCGGTGTCGGCGGGTACCGGGAGGAAGACGACGAGGACATGCAGCGGCAGTGGCAGCGCAGGCTGCACCGGGACGGCTGGCTGAAACTGGCCTGGCCCAGGACTTCGGGCGGCCGCGAGGCATCGCCAATTCAGCAGGCGATCTTCCAGGAGGAACTCTCCGGCGCCGGAGCGCCGGGAATCCTCGGCCGCCTGGGTGTGAGCCTGGCCGCCCCGACGATCAACCTTCTCGGCTCGTCATGGCAGAAGGAGACCTACATCGAGAAGATCCTCGGCTGTGAGGAGGTCTGGGCCCAGGGCTTCAGCGAACCGGGCGCCGGCAGCGACCTGGCCAGCCTCAAGACGCGGGCGATCAAACAGGGCGACAAGTGGATCCTCAACGGCCAGAAGGTCTGGTCTTCGGGCGCCCATTACTCCGATCGCAGCTTCCTGCTCGCCCGCACCGACCCCGACGTCCCTCCTCACAAGGGCATCGGCTTCTTTATCGTCAACCTCCGCCAGCCCGGTGTCGAAGTTCGGCGCATCAAGCAGATGACGGGTGGCGGCGAGTTCTGCGAGATATTCCTCACCGACGCCGAGGTCGACGACAGGGATCTCGTCGGTGGACCTGGTGACGGCTGGAAAGCGGCCATGACGACGTTCGGCTTCGAGCGCGGGGGCCTCGCCAACGCCTCCCGATTCGAAAGCGCCGTCAATTCGCTTGCGAACCTCGTCCGGGGCGTCGGTTCGGGTGGTGACCCGAAAGTCCGTCAAAAGGTCGCCCAGGCCAAGATCGAGGCGCACACTTTCCGAATGAACGGGATGCGCGCGCTCACCCGCGCGCAGCAGGGCGCCGCGCCGGGGCCAGAGGCAAGTTTGACCAAGCTCTATTGGAGCGAGATGGACAAGCGCATCCAGGACCTGGCGATCGCTGTCCAGGGACCGTACGGGGCACTGGCCGCAGATGACAGCTGGGCCCTGGAGCAGGGCCGCTGGCAGTTCGGTTGGCTGTGGTCGCAGGCGGAGACCATCTACGCGGGGAGCTCCGAGATCAGCGCAACATCATCGCGGAGCGAGTGCTGGGCCTGCCCCGCGGCCGGTAGTTGTCCGACCTTGTGGAGCGCGCCCGGGCGCGCATCGGGACGGAGGGTGGTCGGCGGGAGTCCGTTGTCGAAGCCGGTCATCTGCGGCGGTTTTGCCAGGCGATCGGGGATGATAACCCGCGCTGGCGATCGGAGGCGCCCCCGACCTTCCTCGTGGCCATCAGCTCCGAGACCCTCGAGCTGCCTGAGGCGATGGCCTACGGCCAGGGCTGGCTCAACGGCGGCGACCATTTCAGGTTCGTGGAGCCGGTTCGCGTCGGCGACACCATCAGCGCGCTGACACGCCTCATCGACGTGTTCGAGAAGCAGGGCGGCTCGGGGTCGATGCTGTTCCTCGTCTCGGAGACCACGTTGACGAACCAACATGGCCGGGTCGTGGCTACGATCACGGGGACTCGGATCCGCCGATGAAGGCGCCAAAGTGAAGGCCCAGGTCGGGATGGAGATCCCGGAGCTGGTCAAGGAACCAACGACGCAGCAGCTCGTGAAATACGCGGGGGCGTCGGGCGACTTCTACCAGATCCACTACGACCCGGACTTCGCCATCGCTGTCGGGCTGCCCGGGGTCATCCTCCACGGACTTCTCAAGACAGCTTTCCTCGGCCAACTGGTTACCGACTGGTTGGGGCAGGAGGGGACCATGACGGATCTGCAGGTCAGCTACCGTGGGCTCGATTTCCCGGGTCGGCCCTACCGCTGCCGCGGCGTTGTCCGTTCCGTCGAAGGCGCCAAGATCGGTCTGGACGTCTGGGGCGAGGACACCGAAGGCAACCGCACCACCAC
>JAYUBK010000053.1:0-7942 GCA_043740835.1 Chloroflexota bacterium | reverse complement strand
TTCAGGCCCTGCAGAAGCTTGCTGAAGCCGCGGCCCATGGCGTGCTGTGCGGCGAGGGTTATGAATAGGAAGCCGACCCCCATTTCGCCCAGTTCCTTGAACGTGAGCGGGTTTGTCTCGTTCTGCCACTTGAAGCTCGACGAGTAATTGAAGCCGAACCGGGCGTCTGGGAAGCGCCTGTGGATGGCGTCGGTGAACTGCTCTACCGGCCCGCGGGCAGCCGTCGGAAACTCGCACCAGAGGAGGTCGGGCACTCCGCTGTCGAGGTAGCGAAGGCCGCGCTCGATCGCGAGGTCGATGCCGCGTGTGGACTCCGGCGCATCGACGGCTGACACCCCGTCGGTCCGCGCGACGATGACGAAGTCCCTGTTACCGAGGTCATCCGCCACAGCCCGCATCATTTGTAGCTTGCCGACCATCTCGCCGGCGGGCACGAGCGCCTTGCCCGCGATGTGACCGCAGCGCTTGGGCATGACCTGGTCCTCGATGTGGGCCGCGGCCACGCCGGCGTTGACATAGAGCTCGGTCGTTCGCTGGACGTTGAAGATGTTGCCGTAGCCGACGTCCATGTCCGCCACAACCGGTGGGATTTCGAGGTGTTTTGGCGCCTCACCCTTGTCGGGGTCGCCGATCGCCATGGTGAGCTGGAATTTGCGGAGCGCACTGACGATGCGACGGGCGCCGTCCGCGATCTCGACGGATGAGTACAGGTCCATGTCGGTCGTGCCGAGATGCCCGATGGCGAACGAGTAGCCGCTGAAGTAGACGGCGTCGAACCCGTGATACATCAGCAGCTCGGCGCCGTGCGGGTCGTAGATCCCGGGCCCGAACACGTACGGCTTTTCCTTCAGCAGCTGGCGCAGACGCTTGCTCGGGTGGGTCCAACGAGAGCTGGGCACCTTGTAGCCGTCAGGCAGCAGCGGAGTACGGACTAGTTCCAATTCGACCTCCCGATCGGGTGTTACGGGTATTGGCCTGAGACGCCGGTCAGTCGTTGTCGTGGTCCCGCTCACACCCATCGGGGCAGTTGCACTCGGCCTCTTCCGCCGATGACATCCGGGCGGCCACCAGATCTTCCGACCACTGAGAAGTATTCATGTAGGCCACACTATCAAGCAGTGTGATATCTGTCAAATTGATAGCTTCGATCGAAGCCATAGGGTTGATCTATGGGTACGGGAGCCGCGCCGGCTTGGAATGACGATTTGGATCCGCCGGCGAACGCGTCGCTGAAGGGCCTGGGAAGCCAGATCGGCAGGCGTAGGTGCCGAGTGAGTTTCGGGGGCCGAGGTCAGCCCCCTACCAGCGACTCGGCCTGGTCGAGCAACGCCAGGAAGGCGGCCACGACCCCGCTCGGGACTCCCGCGTCCCGCCGGCGCATGGCGACGATGCGGCGGCGCAGCGGTATCCCGTCCGCGATCGGGACCGAGCGCAGCGAGCCGTGCAGGACCTCGGCCCCGATGGCGGTCCGCGGCAGCAGGGCAACGCCGAGCCCTCGTTCGACCATCTTCTTGGCCGCCTCGATGTTGTCCAGCTCGAACATCGAGCGCGGCGCCACTCCGGCGTTGAGGAAGGCGGCCTGGGTGAGCTCGTAGTAGCTTGATGTGCGGTCGAAGAGAATCAGCTGTTCCGTTGCCAGTTCGGCCATCGAGACGGATTGGCGGCGTACGAACGGGTGGTTCGAGGCGACGACGAGGACCAGTTCCTCCTCGTAGAAGGGGCGGAGCTCGATCTCGTGGTGACGGATCTCGCGGCCGAGACCCAGCTGGACCTCGCTCCTGAGGACAGCCTGCAGAACGTCCTCGGAATGGCCCGTTCGCACAGCCACCTCCACCCGGGGGTGGGCGCGGGCGAACTTTTCAAGAAGGGGCGGCAGCAGGTAGGTGCTGACCGCCGGCGCCGCCGCCAGGAGCAACTGGCCGGCCGAGGCCGACTTCAGTTCAGCGATCGCCTCTCTCCCCTCCTTCACCGCCAGGGCCGCCCGTTCTGCGAAGGGCAGGAAGGCGAAGCCTGCATCGGTGAGGCGCATTCCCTGCCGACCGCGGACGAAGAGCTTTTCGCCGAGCTCCGCCTCGAGGCTGTGGAGCCGCGCCGTGAGCGTCGGCTGACTGACAAAGGTCGCCTCGGCGGCCCGGCTGACGTTGCCCCGGCGGGCGACCTCCAGGAAGCTCTCGATCTGCGCCAGTAGCACAAATGAATTCTATGACGCAGCGTGACAACGCTAAACCGTCTTGATGTGGTGGGTGGCGCGGACCACTCCTGGGCCAGAGCCTTACTTCAGGTTTGCGTACCCGAAAACGACGTTGAAGCTGCGGCAGTGAACGGCCACGGCTTTGAACTGCGCGAGGTCAAGCCCCGGGTCGAGGGTGAAGGTGAAATCGCCTCGGTAGGTCTTGAGCGCCGTGACCAGCACCCCCGTCGTGACCTGGGTGCTGTTTGGGCTTTCGACTCGGACGAGGTACAGGTATAGGTCTGGGCCGGGGGTCGCGTCAAGGCCGGAGACGCGCAGGACGCTGGCGCCGTCCTGGGTCTTGCCGAGCATGACGGACCCGCTGACTGTGTCCGGTCCCGGACCATGGTTGAACGTCCCCGTCGTCACCACCGGCGCCGGCGCAGGCGCGGGAGCCGACGTGGATGGCGCTGTCGACGTCGCTGGTGCTGAGGCCGGCGCAGCGTTGGCGGCCGCCGCAGAGGGAGCGGCGGGGGTGGCGAAGGAGACAGCCCGGTCATGCCGCACGCCCGACCCGCCGAGGTAGGGCAACACTACGAGGACGAAGAACGTCGTCAGAGAAAGAGCTGCAACGATTGCCGTGCTCCCTAACCGCAGTGGGCGCGGAAGTCCGCGCCTCACTCCCGACCGCGTCAGACCGACCGATGCGGCCACGACGATTGTCGTGGCGAGTGTCAGCGAAAGGTAGAGCGGAGTCGTGACAAGGTAGGGCAGGAACAGGACCTCGGCGATGGCGCCGGCGAGACCTGCGGCGATGAATGCAAGCAGGACGGGAAGGCGGATCGGTTCCACACGGCCCGGGCTTTTCTGCATGGCCGGCATCGTCCGCTCTCTGCGTTACCGCCGGATTACGACGCCGGCTATTGCTTGGTGAAGCCGCCGGCGACGAGCGGGTCGAGAGGTGCTTTCGGCTCGTGGCCGGCATCCTGCCCCCGGATCGCTAAGCAGCCGGGCCGAGTTTCTTCAGGTGACTGACCCATGCCGGAATCGAGTGGTAGCCGAGCCCTTCGTTGATATGAAGCATGGGAGCATTCCGCTCGTCGTTGTCGGTCCGGACGGATGGCACGCCCAGCTCGATGGCCTGAGCGAGGGTCTCCATCTTCACGGCCCGGGCGATTCCCTTGCCCCGATACTCGGGATGGCTGCCCGTGAACCCGGTCCAAACGTGGCCGCGGAGCGGGGGATAGCGCATGAATGACATCGCCACGAGCTCTTCATCGAGCTCTGCGACCCAGTACCGCTCGGGCGTGATTCCAGGCATGCCCATCCACTTCATGAAGAGTCCCTTGGGGTTTGGCAGGGCCGGAACCGAGCGCGGGATGTCCAGGCGAGCGAGCTCATTGAGTCTGTGCAGCCTGGTCAGCTTGTCGGCCAGCTCGCAGGCTGCCAGGGTGATGCACCTGACGCCGATCTCACGGCTCCGATCGCGACTCTCGGCGGTGATGGCGAGCAGGCGGTCGCGGTTGGCGATCAGGTCCAGCTCCCAGACCCTCGACAGGTGGTCCTGCTCGAGACCGGCGGCGACAAGCGCCTCCCGCAACCAGGTCTCATCCTCACGAGCCCGGCCTTCGACGATTCGCGCGCCTTCAGCCCGGACGGCGTCGAGACCGTGGTGGATGAGCTGGCGAACCCTGGCTGCTGTCATCGACTCCGGCGCGATCCCGATGTCGATGTGCGCCATGCGTACTTCGTCATCCTCCGGCCAGGCGCGGTGGGAGGTGACGGTGAACCCGACCGGTTCTCCGTCGCATTCGGCGACGTAGAAATTCTCAACCTGTTCCTGGTTGCGCCCGTCCCAGAGGTAACGCTGGACGACAGGGTCCACGGGTTCGTCGGGACGCATGGCCGTCGCCAGGTCGGCGACCACGACGACATCCTCGGCGCCCCCCTCCCGCAGCTGCAGGTCGCTCATCGGATCCGCAGGACGAATGGCCCCGGACCGCGGCGACAGATGACCGCCATCAGACCCGCTTGATGTAGCTCTGGAAGGCCGGTATCGAGTGGTAACCGAGCGTCTCGTTGATGTGCAGCATCGGTGCGTTCGCCTCGTCGTTGTCGGTTCGCACGCGCTTGATGCCGAGCTCGATGGCCTGGACGAGCGTCTCCATCTTCACCGCCCGGGCGATTCCCCGACCCCGGTACTCGGGCGCCGAGGCGGTGAAGCCCGTCCACACGTGGCCCCGCACGGGCGGGTACTTGAGGTTCGAGTTACCGACGTAGCGGTCGCCGTCCTTGGCAATCCAGTAACGGCTTTCGTCGATGTGGGGCGCTGCGAGATGGGCGATGAACTCCGACAGATGCATCGATCTGATGGGCAACGTCGTCGGGATGTCCCGGGCGGCTCGCTCCATCATCTCGTGGAGCCTCGCATGGCGCTGGGGATCGGTGTCGGCTGCCAGCGGTAGGCAACGGATGCCCTGCTCCTTCATTTTGCGACGGGACTCGGCGGCGATCTCGAGAAGCCGGTCGCGGTGCTCCTGGAGGTCGAGTTCCCAGACCTTCGATTTACGGTCCTTGCGCCATCCGCGCAATTCCAGGGCCCGGCCCTGGGCCCTGTCGTCTTCAAGGATGGCTGACTCCATCGTCGTCATACCTGCCGCCCGGTCGCGGCCCTCGATGAACTCATAGACCTCCGCCAGCCTCTCTACGCTCGCCGCCTCCGGCACCAGGAAGACCTGGATCGAGCCGTAGGAGTCCTCATTGACCTCAACGGGGTGAAAATGAGAGGCGAGGCCGCTCGGCTCACCGTCGACGTCGACGATGAATCGCTCCCGAGCGTAGCCGGGAGTGGGGTTAAGCCAGGCGTGGAGCAGGACCATCCAGTCTTCAGGCTCATCTGGCTCCGCACGAGTCCGGAGATCCGCTACCAGGCGCGCGTTCTCCGGGGTAACTTCCGTCATGCGATAGGTGGTCGCCACCAGGTCAGACCTCCTTGATGAAGCTGAGCCGGCCCGGAATCTGATGGTAGCCGAGCTTGTCGTGGATATGCGCCATCGGCGCGTTGGCCTCGTCGTTGTCGGTGCGCACAGGGGGACGCCGAGCCCAACGGCCGATGCGATGTCGGCAGCGGTCGCGGCGCGTGCCTTGAGGCCGGCGGCCTCGAGGGCACGCTGGACGTCTGGAGGTGCGCACGGCGCCACCGTACCAAAAAGACCGACGGAGTTCAGGCCGCGCGAAGCCTCGCGGGCGCGATCGCCGCCCGGTAGACGACCGCCGCACCGGCCCCGCCCGCCACGAGGATGAGCAGAAGCCACCAGGCACCGCCGGCCGGAGCCAGCGGACCGGCGGGGACTGAATACGTGCCATTCGTCGTGACGGCGAGAAGGCGCCCGCGGAAACCGATCGCGCCGGTGACCTCATCGGCGGGAAGGCCGCCGAACAGCGGCGTCCAGGTGTTGCCGGCGTCAGCGCTGGCAGTGACTCCGTCGCGCGTCCCGGTCGCGTAGAGCCGGCCGAAGGCGGACGTGATGCCATGCGAATGGAAGTGACCGGCCGCCTTGTGGTTATGGGCAGCGCCGAGATCGAGGCTCGTCCAGGAATGACCGTCGTAGCGTGCGAGACCGCCATTGAGACCGCTCCCGTAAAGGGCCCGCCCATCCGCGGAGACATCGAGAGCGGCGATGTCATCGGCGACAAAGACCCGGCGCCAGCTGACGGAGGGGAAGTCGAAGCGATAGATGCCTCCGGCGTCGCTGACATAGGCATCGCCCCGATAGAAGGCGAGCGCGGTCGCCGTCGGCGGGCGGGAAAGGCCCGCCACCAGGGGGGTCCACACGTGCCCCCCGTCGATGCTCAACTCGGGACCGGAGGCGGTGGTCGCCCAGACCTGATAGGCGCTCGCAGGGTCGGCCGCCAGCGCACGGACGTCCGATCCGGTGAACGGGAGAGCCAGGTAGGGACCCTCAGGCCAGGGGCTGTAGTACATGCCGTCGGCTGTGGCCAGGTACACATAGCCGGTGCGCGGCGAGATCGTCAGGGCCTGGATCGCCCCCACACTGACGTTGTTGGCGTGACTCCCATGGACCCCGTCGGGCGCCGAGTCGGGCCGATTGACCGTCGGCCTGACTCCGAGCTCGATCAGCCGCTCCGCCTCGGCATTGCCGCTCGGCAGGTCAACATGCCGCCAGTGGGAACCGTCTGAGCTCAGGTAGAGACCGTCTCCCGCCGCCAGCAGTCGGCCGTCGTGGGTCGCGACGACCCTGTCGAGGTAGATGCCGTTCAGCCCGCTCGGCGTCCATGCCGACCCGGCACCGGCAGCCGCGAGCGGTTCGGCGGCGCGGGGGGCGAGCGCGAACCCCACGCCCACGAGAAGCGCGAGGGCGAGGGCGCCCCAGAGCCGCCGAGGTGCGCGGCGATGTCGGAAGTTGGTGAGGAATGGAATGCTCCGCAGCCGGTGGTGAACGAGATGGAGCGTGGTCGGAAGGAGGGCCCAGACCGACGTGAGCAGGTGGCCGTTGACGGCGAGGCCGTGAAGCCGACTGCCGAGCGGGAGCACGGCCAGCAGGCCAGTCAGGTAGATCGCGGAGTAGAGGACGAGAAGAGAGAGCGAGATCCACCTCTGCCAGAGCGTGCCCGGAGCGACGCCGGGCACCCGCCGCCGCAGTCCGACCCGCCACACCTTGGCGCCGAAGAAGACGACCGAGACGAGGCCCACATAGAGGTGAATAGCGCCATTGACGGCAAGGCCCACCGGAGACGGCAGACCGGCCCGGGCGATGAGATAAGCGATGCCGGTACCCCACGCCACCCCGATGAAGACGACAAGCGAAACGCCGAGGGCTCCCAGCGAGAGGCGTGCGGCAAGCCCGCGCGGAGACGCGATGGGATCCGCGACCTGCTCCACCTCGTGCCGCAAAACCATTCAGACGGCTACGCGGAGCGCTGGCCCTCTCGATAGAGCGAGAGGCATGCCGCTCCGACGGCCGCGCCGCCGGCGAAAAGCAGCCCGTGCTGCAGTTGGTGGAAGAAGTCGCCGCGGTCGGCAAGCGAGTCGAGGACGAACTGGGCGATCAGAGTCGCGCCGATGCCAAGCACCAGCGCTCCGAACGCCAACATCGCCACCGGTCGCCGGCTCTCAATGTTTTGCACATCGCCTTATACGATCCACCTCGGCGTCCGGATCATGCGAGATGGGCTTCGGCTATCGTTTCGGCGACCCATGGCAACGCTCATCTCGATCCAGGTTGGTCGGCCGCGCAACCTCGGAGCTCCCTCCGGAATCGAAGTCTGGGAGAAGCCGTGGCGGAGCGCCTTCTTCAAAGTCCCCGTGAGCGGTCCCGTTTTCGTGGGCCGGACGAACGTGGCGGGCGATAAGCAAGCGGACCCGCGAGTCCATGGCGGTCCGGACATGGCTGTCCTCTGCTACTCGGCGGACCACTACCCGGCTTGGCGCGAGGAGCTCGGACTTCCCGAAATGGGCCCGGGCGGCTTTGGCGAGAACTTCACGATCGCGGGCCTCGACGAGTGGTCCGCATGCATCGGCGATATCTATTCGGTGGGCGATCTCGTGCTGCAGGCGTCGCAGCCGCGCGGGCCCTGCTACAAGATCGGGTATCGCTGGAAACGCGCCGACCTGCTCGAGAGGGTGGAGAAATCCGGGCGCCACGGGTGGTATGCGCGGGTCCTCCAGGAGGGCACCGTCGAGGCGGGCATGGCCCTTGCACTGCGAGAACGGCCCAACCCGGAATGGTCCGTGCGCCGGGCCGCCGACGT
>JAYUBK010000052.1:0-7942 GCA_043740835.1 Chloroflexota bacterium | reverse complement strand
GGTCAATTGTTCGGGGCGGGTTTTGGAGCAGTGCACTTTGACCGCGACGAAGAGGCCGGGTGACGTTCATCCGGCCTCTTCGCGATGCCAAGACGCATGCAGCCGGTGGGATCAACTAAACCTGTTATGAGGCGCTGCCACAGGCGCAACGCCATCTGTCGCGTTTCGAGCATTGTCCGAATGGGACGTTACGGTGGCGGTCGTAGACATGAAGACCGCGATAACGCAGAGGACGACCAGTATCGCCAGGGCCGCGGCGGATCGGAGGGTCATGGAGCGCACGTGGTCGACCGCCAAGTTAACGCCCTTCCTCTGCGTGCCTTCTGTGATGGTGATGTGTCGCATTTCGTCTGCTCCTTGTGGCGGGCCCGTCCATTCGCGGTCCCCTTGACGCCAACCATCGAGACCGGCGCTGAATGAGCGCTGAGAAAGCGCTGAAGAGCCGCTGAACGCCGACGCGGAAGGTCCCAAAGTGAAGCGTGGTCAGTGCGTCTGGCCGGTGACGCTTGAGGACCCGGGAGGACGGTCCAGGCTTTGAGCGCCGTCAAATCCGCGCCGCGGCCCGTGCAGAAGTGAAGGCCGGGCAGCTACCGGCGTGGCCGGCTGCTTCGCAGTACTGGAGGCCGGAAGGAGGCCCGGATGCTGGGTCCCTTGGGAGTCAGGGTGAGGACCAGCCGCAGAGGCAACGCTGTCCCAACCAGCGTGCGACGCTGGCGAACCTGCTCATCACAAGGCAGGGGGGAGGCGCGACCACGGTCATGGCCGTTTTGACTCTCGCACGGCGCTCCGAGAGTGATCCGCGTCATCAGCACTCACGGCAACAGCCAGTGCGTATTCGACTGCCTGCTCGAGGCTCATGTGGCGTCCTTCTTCCCAGGCAACACGAGCAGGGTCGGGTCCAATCACGTCCCTCATGCTCTGCCAGGCGAGTTCGTGGCGGGATTTAAGGTGAGGCCAACGGGCGGTCGAGCCGAGTCTTTCCTTGTGGGCCTCGGCAGACCCACCCAGGCACAGCGCCCGCGCAGGCGAGGCCTGAAACGCTGCGAGGTCGCTGAAGGACGCCAGCGCCCGTACCATCTGCACCCGGTCGTCGAGGTCCCGTAATCGGATAAGCCCATGCCGCATTTGGGTTGCGGCCGCTTCGAGACGACCCTCCTCTGCGTCCAGCATGCCAAGGTCGAGTTGACTCGCCGCCTGATAACGGCGATCTCCTACCAGCAGATCTCTCGCCTGCCCAATTAACTCGCGAGCTCGTTGGCGGTTGTGATCGATGTACCAGGCAACGGTGGCCAGGTTCGCAATAGCGATTCCCTGACCTCTGATGTCTCCGCAGCTCGAGGCGACCGCCAGGCTGCGCTCGTAGAACGTCCTCCCCGAATCGGGGTCACCCTGGTCCCACGAGACGTTACCGAGGCCGTTCAAGAGTGCACCTCGGTCGGGGGAGTCAACGTCAGGGTGAGCAACGAGTGCTTCTTCATAGAGCCGCCGGGCCCCCGAGAGATCACCCTGCATGAAGGCAAGGCGAGCTGCGTCCTGTAACGCGGCGGCGCGGGCTGGGCTTTGATCATCCGCTCCAGCGGGGCTCCCACGCGTAAGGGCCGCCTCCAGCCAATCGCGAGCTTCTTCCAGGTATCCGCGGGCAATCCAGAAGGGCGACCAGGACGACGCGAGCCGCATGGCCAACTCGCCATCATCGTCGAGCGTCCAGCCGAGTGCGGCGCGGAGGTTGTCGTGCTCTTCTTCCATTCTCGCGAGTCGGATCTCAGCTCCCGCTTCTCGCAGCTCGCGGCCCGCGTCCCCAGCGAAGAGCCTGAAGTACTCGGCATGGCGCCTCCGAATCATTTCCCGCTCACCGGCCTCGAGCAATTTCTCGAGACCAAACTCCCGGACGGTTTCTAGCAATCGGTAACGAGACCGCCCGAGGACCCCGACCTCAGACATCACGAGGGACTTTTCGACAAGTCGGGCGAGCGGACCCGTGACGTCTTTCTCAGCCACCAGACCACCACCGCATAGCGACTCGGCGGATTCCAAGTCGAATCCGCCCGCAAAGGTGGCCAATCGCCTAAACACCACCTTCTCTTCCTCGCTGAGCAATGCGTGACTCCACTCAATCGTCGCGAGGAGCGTCTGCTGCCGAGGCAGGGCGGTCCGCGTCCCCGAGGTAAGGAGCTGAAATCGCGCATCCAACCTCTCCACGATGTCGGTGGGCGTCATGACCGCGACCTGAACGGCAGCAAGCTCCAAGGCCAGCGGAATTCCATCGAGTCGGCGGCACAGCTGCGCTACGGCTAGGGCGTTGTGATCATTGAGGACAAAGGATCGAGACGCTGTTGACGCACGGTCCACGAATAGGCGAACTGCGTCAAATGCGGTGATCTCGCGAAGGCCGATTTGATTCCCTGCGCCTGGAATTCCAAGAGGGCCGACCGGATAGACATGCTCGCCACTGACTCGAAGTCGCTCGCGGCTTGTCGCGAGAATGCGAAGAGCGGGACACGCGGCAAGAAGCTTGTCAGCCAACTCCGCCGCCGCTTCGATCAGGTGCTCGCAGTTATCAAGAACCAGAAGGTCTTGGCGCTGCTTCAGATGCTCGGACACCGTTGCCATGAGAATCTGGCCTGGCAACTCACGGATTCCCAGGGTCGTAGCAACCGTGTTCAGGAGGAGATCGGGCTCGCTCAGACCAGCGAGTTCAATGAACCAAACCCCGTCGGATGTTTCGTTCGGAAGGCGCGAAGCCAGTTGCTGAGCGAGGCGGGTCTTGCCACTTCCACCGGGGCCGGTCAACGTGACGAGCCGGGCGTCCCGCATGAGACCGCTCACGTCAGCCATCTCCGCCTCGCGGCCGATAAAGCTCGTCAACTGGGTCGGCAGATTGTCGCGGGGAATCTCCAAGGAGCGCAGCCGGGGGAAGTCGCCTGGAAGCGCTGAGTGCAGAAGCTGAAAGACGTTCTCTGGACGTGCCAGGTCCTTCAGCCTGTGCGAGCCCAGATCGCGAAGGCTCGAGTCCTCGGGCAGTAGTCCCCCCAGTACCTGTTCGGCGGACTGTGAAATCAAGATTTGGCCGCCGTGTCCAATCGCCAGGAGGCGGGCACAGCGGTAGACGGCCTGACCGTAATAATGGCCACCGCGCAACTCCGCCTCTCCCGTGTGAAGCGCCATTCGCACCCTTAGGGCGCCATTGGTGGGCCACGGCTCCTCGGCGAGAGCCAGCTGAATCTCCAGCGCACACGCCACCGCGTCGGTCGCCCGCACAAAGGCGGCCAGCACGCTGTCTCCCTCCCGCCCCGACTCCACCGGCTGGCCCTGGTGGCGCTCGATGGCGCTGTTGAAGATCGAGTCGTGCCGAAGCATGGCGGCCTGCATCGCCACTCGTTCCTCCTCCCAGTGACGAGTGGAACTCTCGACGTCCGTGATCAGGAAGGTCACTGTCCCGGTGGGCAGACTCGGCGGTGCGGCCTGCTTCGGCTCATTCGGGAGGCCGAGGTCCGGGTCTTGCTGAAGAATTCGCTTGAGCACTGCCTGAAGGGCCGGCCCAGGCTCCATTCCCTGTTCGTCGACGAGGAAGGCCCGTGTTCGCTGATAGACGTCCGAAGCCTCGGCCTGTCTGCCCGAGCGATAGAGCGCAATCATCAACTGCCCACATAGCCGCTCCCTAAGTCGGTACTGCTCGACCAGTGCCCCCAGCTCTCCCACCAGCTCGCCGTGGCGCCCCAGTGCCAGGTCGGCGGCGATGCGCTCTTCCAGCGCACGCAGGTGGAGTTCGTTCAGGCGGGTCGCTTCGCCGAGCGCGAAGGGTTCGCTCGCGAAGTCGGCCAGAGCCGGTCCTCGCCACATGGCAAGGGCCTGGCGAAGCACCGCCGCCGCCTTTTCGGGCGTGAGCCCGCGCGCACTCTCAAGTAAGTGCTCGAAGCGGGCGGCATCCAGTTCCTCCGCCGAGACCTCCAGGACGTAGCCCGGCGCGCGCGTGCGCAGCATCCGAAAGGGTTGGCCGTTGGGCTCGAGAACCTTACGCAGCTGCGAGACATAGACCTGGAGGATGTTGGCGGCGGTCTCCGGAGGCTCCTCACCCCACAGCAGCTCCGCCAGCCTCTCGACGCCCACGACCCGGTTGGCATGCGTGAGAAGAATCGCCAGCAGGGCCCGCTGCCTGGCACCACCCAACTCCAGTGGCTCTTGCTCTAGCCGGACCTCCAGCGGCCCAAGGATGCTGAATTCCATCGTGGCCCGGGCAACATTCTGCACTCCGGTTGGTGATCGCGGCCACTGGGCCGGAGCGCCTCAGCGCCCGGCTCAGTTTGTTGGGAGCTCAGGCACCCATCTTGCGTGCGTTTGCGTGGGCGGCGTCCCGTATGTATTGGCCCAAGCCGAGCGCGATCTTGTCGTAGTGGGTCTTGTAGCGTTGATCACTCACGTACAGGTTGGTGATGTGCCCGTGCATCTGAGGGTCGACCTTCCCCGATAGCTCTGCAATCTGAGCCGATACTCCTCGGCAAGGCCCATGGCCTCGAACCGCCAGCCTTGACCCGTCGCTGCTCAGACTTCGTCATGGTGAGCCGGCCTCATTCATGGGTGTGACTTAATCACAGACCTGCTGGGGGTGACGCTTTCTCAGAACGCCAACCTGCATATATTCGGGGTTGCAGCCAGGCCCGAAAACGCGGAAGATGGTCAGCGCTTCACACTGCGCAACCGAGAGGGAGAGCCCATGTTCGGAGTAGTCACCACCTTCAAGTTCAAGAAGCCGCTCACCGAAGAGCAGATCGAGACGATCAGGGATCAGGCGATCAAGCCCATGTCTCAGGAGGCCGGCTTTCGGCACTACTTCGCCCTCTCCAGCGAAACCGGTGACATAGTGGGATTCCACGCTTGGGACAGCCGCGAGCAGGCTGAAGCCGCCCTGGCGAGCCTGGCACCGAAGCTGGAGCCTCTGCTCCGCGACCTTCTGGCCGAACCTCCGACCCGGATCATGTCCGAGGTAGTTGCGGACTACCACGCCTGAGCGGTGTCGATGAACCTCTCGAGTCACGGTCCTAGGGTTACTGCTGGCAGCGGCCGGCGTCATCGCCGGCGCCGCTCGAGCCCAGGCCGAACGATTCCCAGCGGTCCTTAACTGTAGGCGGGCGCCAGCAGGTGTCAAGTGACACCTCCGACCGAACCACGCTCCGCTTCGTTACGCCCGAGCAACCATTCCTTCCCTCGTGCGCCCGGCTGATAAGGCGAAGCTGCGGGGAGGGCTCTCGATTCTGTACTCCTCCTTGCCCTGCGGTTCGTGGCGGGTGGTGGCCTGCAGCCGGCTGGGAAATCGTGAACAAGAACCAGGTCTCTGGCGGCGGACCAGGGGTCCTCTTCACACTCTCGGCGCGCTCCGCAGGCGGGACGGAGTCCTCGGTTAAAAGGCCGTCAGCCGCTATCACCAAACATGGTATCGGAAGTCATCCTCCCCGCTGCGTTGGTACACGGGTCGAGCAGCGGAAGCGGGCTTGGATTAGCAGGCCATCGCAAACACGAACCAAACCGGTCGCCCTGGAACTCTCGGCCTTCTCTGCGTCTACAGGAGCCGTCGGAATCCCTAGTAACCGCTGACCCCGGTGCCGAATCTCCTCAAATTGGGCTTGCTGACCTCAACGGGAGGTCGCAAGACAAACCGCATTCGCTGGGCGGGCAACGGCTCCTAGAACCGACGCATGACGATCATGAAAGTGCGGCATTGGCCACTGCCGGCGGCCCCTCCTTGACTCCACGCTGACCCGCTTGATTCCTACCGGCCTGACGTTTGCCGATATCGGTATATGATTGCGCCATGGCACGAGCAGCGACGACGGCGGACGTCTTCAACGCGATCGCCGAGCGGCAGCGCCGGGAGATCCTGGTGCTGCTGCGGGCGGGTGAGGAACCGGTGACCGAGTTGGCCCAAGAGCTGGGGATGACCCAACCGGGGGCGTCCAAGCACCTGCGGGTGCTCCGGGAGGTCGGACTCGTGCGGGCCCGCAAGGCAGGCAAGCAACGCCTGTACGGCCTTGACGCCCGCGGGCTGCGGCTGGTTCACGAGTGGACCGGCGGGTTCGAGCGGTTCTGGAACGAGAGCTTCGACCGGCTGGACGAGTACGTACAGGACCTCAAGCAGGCAAGGCAGGAGGGATAGCTGATGAGCGCGACGGAACGAGGAGCGCCGGCGCAGTCCGCGACGGCCGACCGCGAGATCGTGATCTCCCGGCTCATCGGTGCCCCACGGGAGCTGGTGTTCGAGGCGTTCACCGAGGTGCGGCACCTGTCGCGGTGGTGGGGACCGGACGGGTTCACCACCACCACGCGGGCGTTCGAGTTCCGGGTCGGCGGGGAGTGGGACTTCGTGATGCACGGACCGGACGGGACGGATTACCAGGAGTGGGTCTCCTGGACCGAGATCGCCCCGCCGGAGCGGATCGCGATGCTGCACGGTGAGTCCCGCGGCGACCCGAACGCCTTCGAGTCGGTCTTGACGTTCGCGCCCGACGGCGCGGCGACCCGGATCGGGATGCGCACGGTGTTCCCCACCAAGGAGCTGCGCGACGAAGCGGTCGAGAAGTACCACGCGATCGAGGGCGGCCAGCAGACCCTGAGCAACCTGGCTGCGTACGTCACCGAGACCAACCTGCCCGGGCTCGTGCGCTTCGCGCGCGGCAAGGTGCGAGACATCTACGCAGTGGGGGACGATCAGCTGCTGATTGTCTCGACCGATCGGGTCTCGGCCTTCGACGTGGTAATGCCGCAACCAATTCCGGACCGCGGCAAGGTGCTGACAAAGCTCTCGACGTTCTGGTTCAGGCAGTCTGGCGATATCGTACCGAATCATCTGATCGCGGATGACCTGGCATCGTTCCCGGAGTCGGTGAGGGGACAAGCCGACGTCCTGGAGGGACGGTCGATGCTCGTGCGACGAACCAAGCGCATCGACGTGGAGTGCGTGGCTCGGGGCTACCTCTCGGGCTCAGCGTGGAGCGAATACAAGAAGCAAGGAACAGTGTGCGGGATCGCGCTGCCGGCAGGACTCGTGGAGAGCCAGGAGCTCCCGGAGCCGATCTTTACGCCGGCGACGAAAGCAGACATCGGGCACGACGAGAACATCAGCTTTGAGCGCCTGGTCGAGATAGTGGGAGCGCCCCTGGCGGAGAAGTTGCGTGACGTGACACTCGCGGTGTACTCCTACGCCGCGAAGGTGGCGCGCGAGAAGGGGATCATCATCGCGGACACGAAGCTGGAGTTTGGGCTCCTCGGTGACGAGCTCATCCTGATCGACGAGCTGCTCACGCCGGACTCGTCGCGATTCTGGGATGCGGCGGCATATCAGCCGGGCAAAACGCCGGCGAGCTTCGACAAGCAGTACCTACGCAATTGGCTCGACCAAAGCGACTGGGACAAAGAGCCGCCGGCGCCCGAGCTGCCGGCAGACGTGGTGTCAAATACTCGAGCGCGGTACGTGGAGGCCCTGGAGCGTCTGACCGGCAAGGGGCTATGACGCTGCCGCCCAAGGTCCGTGCGGAGCCGACGCAGCGGGTGACCCACGTGACCTACGCAGTCCGGGAGCGGTAACTGTCGCCGACCGACAGGTCTGGACTATTCCTCGGAGTGCGACGCGGTCGTTGCCTTAGCCCGCGGGGTGCCTCAGGCTTAGCCCCATATGTCCAACCCGTACGACGAAGTGCCCTACGACGGGGCGGCGCAGGTGCTCAGCCACCCCAACCGCCTCGCCTCCATGGCCCACCTTTTCGGCCTCGATCCAGCGCCACCCGGACACTGCCGCGTGCTGGACATCGGCTGCGCGGCGGGCGAGAACCTGATCCCGATGGCCGAATCGCTTCCCGGCAGCGAATTCGTCGGCTTCGATTACTCGGAGCGCGAAGTCTCCATCGGCCAGGCGGTGATCGCCGCCACCGGCCTGACCAACGTACGTATCGAA
>JAYUBK010000051.1:0-7945 GCA_043740835.1 Chloroflexota bacterium | reverse complement strand
CGCTCGTGATCGCTCTCAACCCGGGCGCCTTCGGCGACGCGGCGGCGTATGAGGAGCAGACAACCGCGGTGCTGCAGCGTCTGCGGGAGCGCGAGCCCGGACCCGGCCGCACCGAAGTCCAGGTACCCGGGGACCCGGAGAGGCGAGCTCGCGAGGTGCGCTCCCGGACTGGCGTCGAGATAGCCGACGCCACGCTGGAAGCGCTTAACTCAATGGCCGCCGAGCTGGGAGTTGCTCCGCTCTAACCGCCCGGAGGTGGGCTCGCCGGTGCTGGCGCTGGCGGCCTCGGGGCCTCGACGGCGAGCTGCTTGTCGAGCGTCTGGCGCTCCACGTTGAACGCCTTTTGCCGCACGGCAACGATCGCGGCCGCATCCTTCAGGCCGGCGTTGCCGAGCGCGGCCTCGACAATGTCGATCTTCTTCGATTCCGCTGAGGCAAGCTGGTTACGAGTATCCAGCCACTTGCGATCCCGCACCTTCATCGAGCCGAGTGTGTTCGTCGCCGCGCGCAACTCATCGTAGTAGGCGTCCAGGGCGTCGAGCGCCAGTTGTGCCTTCCCTTTGGCGGCCATCGACTCGGCGTCACGAAAGCGCTGGTTGGCAAAGTCGACATGCACGGCGGCCCTGTCAACGGGGTTGCGGCTGACGGCCAGAAGGCCCCTCTCGGAGACGATGCGGACGGGGTAAAGGGGGCTGTCGGGGTCGCTGAGCTGGGCTACGAAGGCCAGTCCGACGCCCGTGAAGAGCGCAAGAAATACGGCGAAGCCGACCACCAGGGTCCAGCGCACCCGGTGCGTCTTGCCGGGACGGCGGGACCGCTTGTGGGCGACGGAGTGGTTGTGGACCCAGGCGGTCCTGAAGCCCGCCAGTTCGTCCACGAACGCGCTGCGGTTGCGGCCCCGCGCAGCGGGCTCCACAGTGACCGCGGGCAACGCGGCGATGCTTTCCGCGATCGTCACGAGGCGTTCCACCTCGGCGCTGGCGGGGTGTAATCCGGCGGCCTCGTGAAGAGAGGCGCCCTCCGAACGCATGCGCAGGGCTTCTTCGACATGGGCCGCCGTGGCCTCCATCACGGGCATCTCAGTCGGTCCCGGCCGAGTCGGCCACCGGAACCAGCAATCGGTCCAGGGCCTTCAGGCCGCGCGTCTGCAATCCGCGCGTGGCGCGCGCGCCTCGATGCACCGCCCGGGCGACGACGTTGACCGGCAGACGGGCGAGAAGACGCAGGCTGAGGACTTCCTGCTGCTCGATTGGAAGGAGGTCGAGAGCGGCGCGCAGGCGGGCGGCCTCCATCCCCGGACCCTCGTTCGCAAGAAGCGCGGGCGGTGGGTCGCCGGGACTAGCCTGGCCCTGGGGACGGCGCCGCTCCGCGAGGCGGCCATTGGCGACGCGCAGAAGCCAGGGACCGAGTCCGCCGCCCCGGTTGCGTTGCTTGGGCAGGAGCCCGAGGGCACGGATGAAGGTTTCTCTTGTCAGATCTTCGGCGAGGACTGCATCGCCCGTGCGGGCGACCAGGAAGTCGAAGACCCGGTCATGAAACCTGTCGAAGAATTCGGTGAGCGCCTCGCCTTCATAGCGCTGGCAGCGGAGGAGGAGTTCGGACTCGGACTCCAGCGGCTGGGCGGTTGAAAATGCTCTCGTGCTACTCACTGCGGCCATTCCTCATTAGGGTATCTGGTGCACTCACTTTTTGGGAGTCTCCTAGAGATCAAATGGGTTTCGAACGAGGGCCCTTCATGTACGACCGCGGCCGCGCTGGCGGCCCTCGGAGCACTGGGAGCGACGGATCTCCCTGATCTCCGGGATGCCACTTCGGCGCTGGCCGGCTCGCCCCTGGCGGCACCCGCATTGAGGGACTACGTGAGCATGCCCGGCCGCCGGGCCCCGCTCGACAAGAGGATCGAGACCCTGGCCAGGGCGCACGGCCTCGTCATCAAGGCCGAGAGCGGCGTTGTAATGCCGGGTTGGCCGCTCCGCCCACCCGCCACCGGCGCACTCATCGTCCACCTCGCCTGGGGCCAGGAGAGGCCCGGCCACTACGGGAGCTGGGGCTGGCGACCCCTCCGCCCCGAGACGTATTCGACCGGCGGTCACAGCGTGGTACTGGCAGCCGTCGAGGGTGCGGAGTGGATCGTTTCCGACCCCAACCACGAGTGCCTCCAGACCTGGCCGCGGCCGGGAATAGCCACCGCGCGAACCCTATTGCTCCCCGGCTAGCCTTTCGATTTCGCCGACCATCTCCTCCTGAATCGCGAGGCCCGAGTCCCAGAATCCAGGGTCGGTGATGTCAAGACCGAGTGTCTTTACCAGCTCGTCGGGACGCGTCGATCCGCCGGCGGCTAGAAACTCGAGGTACCGGTCCACGAAATCGGGCCCAGACTCCTGAAAACGCCTGTAGACCGACAGCGCGAGGAGGTTGCCAAAGGCATAGGAGTACACATAGCCGGGCGCGCCGATGAAATGCCCGACGTAGCTCCACCACGGCTTGTGGTCCTGGGTGAGCGTGAGGGAATCCCCGAACATGGGCTGGATCGTCTCCTGCCAGGTGTCACCCAACTGTTCGACGGAGAGCTCCCCTTCGGTACGCCGGCGCGTGTGAACGGCATTCTCGAACCGGTTCATCGAGACCTGCCGGAACACGGTGGCGAACCCGCCCTCAACCTGGTCGCAGAGCATGGAGAGGCGGATCTTGGGATCCTTCTCCTCGGCCATGATGCGGTCGAACGTCAGCGTCTCGCCGAACACCGAAGCCGTCTCGGCGAGGGTCAGCGGCGGGTGATAGTCGAAGAGATTCTGCTTTGCAGCCAGCCTGTCGTGAAGGCCGTGGCCGAGCTCGTGGGCGAGCGTCAGGGCGTCATTCAGCTTGCCGGTGAAGTTCAGTAGCACGTAGGGGTGAAAGCCGGGCGTCACACCTGCGCAGAAAGCTCCGCCCCGTTTGTTCGGGGCGGTCGGCGCGTCGATCCACGGCTTTTCGAAGAACTCCTGGACGAGCCGTCCGGCCTTTTCCGAGAACCTGTAATAGGAACCGAGGACGAGCTCCTTGGCGTCGTCCCAGCTGAGTTCCCGGGTCTCAGAACTGACGGGGGCGTAGCGGTCCCATTCGTGAAGCTGGTCGAGCCCGAGCAGCCTGCGCTTGACGCGGTAGTAGCGGGCGACCATGTCATAACGCCCGGTGACGGCGGTGACCAGCGCCTCCACGGCCTCGTCGGAGGTCTCGTTGGCAAGGTTGCGGGCGCTGATCCAGGAGTCGTACTTGCGGAGTCGATCCGAGATGGCCTTTTCCTGGAGGAGCACATTGAAGACGTAGGCGCGCGTGCGGATGTCCTTGCGGAGGGCCTCGGTGACCGCCAGGGTTGCCCCCTTGCGCACCTCCCGCCGGGGGTCGCGGATCTTGGCCAGGGCGTTCTCGAGGCCGATCGTCTCGCCGTCGAGGTCCACCTTGATCGACGACGTGAGCTCCTCATGCAGTCGCACCCACGCGGAGCCGCCGACGGGGCCGAATTCGTTGAGTAGCTTTTCCTCCACCTCGGTCAGGTTGTGAGGCCGGTACTTGCGGGCCTCCTCGACCGTATGCCGGTACTGGGCGGAGCGGGGATGGGCATAGAGAGGCGCCACCTCTTCATCGGTGAGGTCCGCGATCTCGAGGTTGAAAAAGACCGTATGGCGGCCACGTTCAGCCCCGGCCTCCTCGACGCGGGCGAGCAGGCGACCGGCGGGTGGGTCGGCCGTGTTGAGAGCGTGCAGCAGACCGGCGTAGGTGCCCGTCAGCGCCGACCGCTCGGCCATCGCCTCGAGAGTCGCCATCATCTCGGCGAAGTCTTCAGGAGAAAGCTTTGAAATACGGCCGCGGTGCGTGGACTCGAACTCCTGGGCGGCGTCCAGGGACTCGGCCAGGGCCTGCTCGATGCGAGGGTCGGATGGTGATGTGTAAAGCTCGGTGAGGTCCCACCGAACCTCCTCGGCACCGTTCTCAATCGCCTTTGCCATGTGAGATTTAGGGTAGCCGACTCTCCATTCGGGACACCTCGGCGGGATCCGGCCAGCGGTCCGCGTAAGCACCCCTGTTGACTGCCGCGGTGATCTCCCGGAGCAAGTCCTCGGCCGGGCCGGCCGCCGCGAACCTCGCTGCGTATTCGAGTGGCGTCTCCGCCGGCGCACGCGGGCGATGAAGGCGGCGCTGCAACCTCTCGTACAGCCGCAACAGAGCCACCTGTCCGGGACTGCGCGCCCTGAGCGGCAGCCCGTGGCGGCGCGCCAACAGCCAGGCGAAACCAAGCAGCAGGGCGACGGCCACCGCGACCAGTGCCGGACCTGCCGCGATCGCTCCCAGCGAGCCGAGCACGGCGCCTGGCGCGCTCAGTGTCAGGTGTGGTATCAGCCTTGCGAGGCCCGACGCCGCCCAGCGATCGGGGAACCGCGTCGCGGCGAGGGCCGAGTAGCCCGGGGAAGGGTCGATCGGAACCCAGCCGTGGCCCGGAAAGTAGGCCTCCACCCAGGCGTGGGCGTCGCGCTCGCGGACGATCGTCTGGTCGAGGATCGGGCTGTACTCGCCGGTGGCATACCCGGTGGCGAGCCTGGCCGGGACTCCGAGGCTGCGCAGCATCAGCGTCTCGGCCGTCGCAAACTGTTCGCAATAACCGATCCTGGCCTCGAACAGGAACCAGTCAATAGGATCGGTCCCCGGCGGCACGCGTCCCAGCTGCTGGGAGTAGGAGTAGTCGCGCTGCAGCCCGAGGGTCAGGGCCATGACCAGCCCGTAGCGGTCCCCCGTCTCGACACCGGCCGCATAGGCCTGCGCAAGAGCACGAGCACGGGGAGACAGGCCGGCAGAGTCGTAGTACTCGGGAAGCTGCGACCGGCTGATGTCAGGGCCCTCCGTGGCCCGCAGGGAGCCCGGGGTGTAGTCCGGTAGGTGGGATACGACCGAGTAGGTCGTATTGGCCTTGTGCGGCGCCGGCGCGCGCCAGTCGCCGTACGCGTCGCGGCGGATCTGGGCGGCGGGGTAATAGATGCTCTCGACGGGTGCAGCGACGTAGATGACCCCCGGTCCCGGCCGAACGATCCTGAATGTCTGCACGAAACTGCCGAGCTGGGCTCCCTCTGCAGGGGGCAGCTCGCGCGCCTCGACGTAGGAGTTGAAGGTCTTGGAGGCGGTATCGGTCGCAACCCACGTCCCGCCCCGGTAGCTATCGAAAACGAGGCCCCGCCAGTAGGCGGGCGCTCCCGTTCTCACGTAGAAGACGACGTCGTCGCCGAGCCGGCCGCGGTAATGGAGGTCGACGCTGCCGTTGGAGCCTGACGGGTCGGACCCGAATTGGACGAGCGGAAGGGCGGGGTTCTCGAGCTCGCCGTGGAAGCTCAGGTTATTGGGAAGCGAGATGACGAGGGGTCCGCTCGGCTGCGCGCTCGGCTGGGGGAGGAGCCAGAAGGCGCCAAGGCCCGCAATCATGGTCGCTGCGACTGCGATCGCAGCCGGCCGGAGGGGGACGCGAAGGCCGGCCGCGCCCATCTGGCGCAGTCTCGACGCCGACCAGAAGCCCACCAGACAGGCGAACCAGGCCAGCACGAAGCCGCCGAAAAAGAAGTCCCAGGCGAAGACGGCCGCGAGGTAGATCACGGCCAGCGACATCCACATGCTCGAATAGAGGTTGCGTCGCGTTTTGAGATCGAAGCTCGTGATTGCCACCAGGAGCATCACGAAGTTCGCCTGGGGCAGCTGGCCGACAAAGAATCCGACCACCGAGTCGAAGACGAAATATGCGATGGCCGCGAACATCAGGCCGGCGATTAGCAACTGCCGGAAAAAGCCGCGCACACTGCCCCGCCGTGCGAAGCTGAACCGGTGGCCCAGTGCCGCCATGAGGACCGCGGCGATCGGGACCACGTACGTCTGGCCATAAACGGCAAGTGACAGGCAGGCGACCACGAAGGCTGCCAGGCCGAACAGGCGGGCATGGCCGGACTCCTCGACGGTCGAGGCCGGAAGGCGGAGCCTCACAGCGGCCAGGAAAGTCCGGCTCGGCGGTAGGGGACTTCCAGCCGCCCCTCCCCCACTACCCAGCCCCGAACTTCCACGCCGCGTCCCTGGAGATGGCCCAGCTCCATTGCCACGTCCCCTCCGCCGCGAGAGCAGAACCCGACCACCTCGTTCGCGCGCCGGACGATGCCAAGGGTGTCCTCCGGCAGGTCCGGATAACGGGCCAGCCAATCGAGCACGGCCCACAGCGACCGCCCTGCCTCCGCCGGAAGCGGATCGAGCCCCGGGGCCCAAACAGTCACGCGGCCGCCCGTCCGGATGCAGTCCCATGCTTCCGACGCAGCCAGGCGCGCCAGCTGATCAGCGACATCGGCGTCCGGCGGATCGCTCTCCAGGAGCAGCCCGACGATGCGCAGCCCGGGTGGCTCGAACTCGCGCACGACCAACTCTCCGCGGCGCGCGCTGGTCTTCCAGTGGATCCGCCTCAGGGCATCGCCGGAGCGGTACTCACGAACCCCGTACAGCTCGTTGCCGTGGCCCGGCCTTGTCGCCGTCAGCACCGACTCCACCTCGCGGACGCGCACCTGCTGGGTGAGCGATGTGAAGAGCGGCATCACCGCGGCGACTTCGGCGCCTTCCTGGCGACTTCGCTGCCGGAAGAAGCCGAGCGGGTCACCGACCTCAACCAGCAGACCTGTCGCTTCGATCGACCCTCTTCGGAGCGGTCCGAGCCGGCGCTCGGCGCGCCAGCCGGATGGCTGCACAAGGCCGGTTCCAGCCTCTAATCGACTGCCTCCCACCGAGGCGCTGAAGCGAGCAGGGCCGCGCTGGCCACCCGAGGTTTCGAGGGCCAGCTCGATACGCGCGGTGTCCCCCTCAAAGATCGGCGCCGGCAGGGGAGCGTCTCGAAACAGGGCCTCGGGCAGATCGCGGACCGGGGACATCGCGCCGGACTCGACCCCTGACAGGCGCAGCCCGGAGTGGATCCCTGCCGCGTTCCAGAGGGCATAGGCGTAGAAGGCGACCGTGGCTCCCCAGATGAGGTAGGCGAGGAGGAAAAGCCACGCCACCTCCGAGGTGGCCCCGTACGTGAAGAGCACCCCGCCCAGGATGAGAGCGCCCAGCAGGCGGGGCCGGGGAAGCATCAGCCGCCCGAGTTGCTCCGCAGCGGCGGGAGCGGCAGATTCGCGACTACCTCGGCAAGGACCTCTGCGGCATCGGTCCGTCCGCGCATCCCGAGGCGATGAGCCATCACTGGCAGAACCAGCGCCTTGACGTCGTCGGGGAGGACGAAGTCGCAGCCTTCGAACAGGGCCAGCGCCTGGGCGGCGCGCTGCAGGTAGAGGCCTGCGCGCATGCTCGCGGGCAGGGCGATTTCGGGCCGCTCCCGGATGGCCTCGAGCAGTGAAACGATGTACGTCCTGATCGCCGGCGCCACGACGACGCGCAGGCAGGCCCCCTGCAACTCCACGACCTCGGCCGCGCTGAGGACAGGACGGAGCTGGGCAATCGGGTCTCCGTGCTGCCTCGCGGCGAGGATCTCAGTCGCTTCCGAGTTGCTCAGCGGTCCCATCTCGGTGGCGACCATGAAGCGGTCTAGCTGCGACTCCGGCAATGGATACGTGCCCTGGAAGTCCCCCGGGTTCTGGGTGGCGATGACGAAGAACGGACGCGGCAGCGCACGCGTCACCCCCTCGACCGTGACCTGGGCCTCGGCCATCGCCTCGAGCAGGGCCGACTGCGTGCGGGGGGTGGCTCGGTTCACCTCGTCGGCGAGCAGCACATTAGCGAAGACGGGGCCCGGGACGAAGTCGAAAGTGCCCTCGCGCTGGTGAAAGATGCTGGCTCCGGTGATGTCGGCCGGAAGCAGGTCGGGCGTGCACTGGATACGCCGGAAGACGCCGCCGAGGGAGCTGGCCAGGGCACGCGAGAGCATCGTCTTACCCGTGCCCGGCATGTCCTGGAGGAG
>JAYUBK010000050.1:0-52948 GCA_043740835.1 Chloroflexota bacterium | reverse complement strand
GGTTCACCAGGTCGTACTTCAGTCCGAGTGACGTCGTGTTGTCCCAATAGAGTTCGCGGTCGCAGCCATAGAGGTTGCTATGCCAGGTCTCCCACGGTTCGGCGCCGGTCGGGTCGTTGGCGTCAAGGTGATGGGTGACGACATTCGGTTGCTGGAAGGCGTCGTAGATCGCATCCACATAGCGGTCGGCATCGACCCAATCCTCATTCGGGAAGTTGGGCTTCTGGATTGGCTTCGCGTTCGGGCCCGGTGCCGACACGCACGCCTTGCGGCCGTAGTAGGGCACGCCCAGAATCACCTTGGACGCCGGGACGGTGGCTGTGTAGTCGGCCATCTCGCCGGTGTCGTTGTACGAATATCCGGTCAGGGGCGAGGTCGGTCCGAGGCAAAAGCCGGTGCAGCCGGCGGCCCGCCAGTTCGAGTACTCCATGTCGTACGACATCACGAAGAACGCGTCCACGTAGGCATTCAGCTGCGTGATCAGGAAGAAGCCCAGACCGGAGTGGTCGGCCGCGGAGCCGCCGTAGGTGTCGATGCTCAGGTAGTTGCGACCGGCCGGAAGTCCGGCTCTGAGCTTGGCCACCAGGCTGACAAGAAGATCCTGCGGGCGTCCGGCGGAGCAGACTCCTCCGTATCCCTCGTAGTCGACGTTGACACCGTCCGCACCAGAGGCGATGACGGCTGCGATCGTTTCGTTCACGGTCGTCTGCTGGTTCGCAAGACCGTTGCACATGTGCGGTGTGCCGCTGCCAAAGTCCTGGAGGACGATCGTCAGCACGACCCTTGTGCCCTTGTTGTGGGCCGCAGTCACGAACTGCTGAAATTGGCTCGTCTGCATAACCTTCCAGCCCGTGGTGGTGTGGTCGAGAGAGCCCGTGTCGAGCACGCCAAGACCGAAATAGCCGACGGTCGAGATCACGCTGAAGTCCCAGAGCCGGTAGCCGAAGGTCGGCGGGTTATTGACGGTGTCGTCCAGCGAACCCGCATAGCTGAAGGCGAAGACTTCCCGCAACGGCCCGCCATTCGCCGGAGGTGGGGCCGCCGGCTGGGCGCTGCGCGGCGCCAGGGTCGTCGCCCTCGTGTACCCGGCCAGCGACCGGCCCTGGTCGGCCTGGAAGGCCTGTTGCATGACCACGGGATGCGTGGCGTCGGCCGAGCTGGCCGAGTTTGCGGCCGGGGATGCTGCAACCGCCACACTGGGCACGACCAGCCCAAGAAGGAGAGCGCTGGCGACTGCTAGGACGTGGGACCGGGACCTTTGCTGGGACATGTGCTGGGACTGACGCCGGGGGCCACTCTAGCCCTGCGGAGGGTGTGCAGTCAAACCGGGATCGCTATCCGAGGGCGGAATTCCAGGCGAGTGCGCGCTCGGCCACGACCCTGTCGGTGGCCTCGATGACGGAATCGATCTCGGCATCGGTGATGACCGTGGGCAGGCCCCCCATCCCCCGCGGAGCGAGGAGCACACCGTTATTGAGGAGGCCGAGGAACAGGTCTCGAGACTGCCTGGGGTTCGAGGTCTGGAGGGACCGGTAGTCGCGAACCGGAAGGCTGGTGAAGTGAATGGCGAATAGCGAGCCGATGCCATTTACCTGCGCCGCCACGTCATGCGAGTCGAAGACCCGGCGGAGGCCGGAACGGAGCCTTTCACCCTTGGTGTCGAGCTCGGCGTAGACGTCGGGAGTCAGTTCACGGAGCGCGGCCAGGCCCGCGGCCATGCCCAGCGGGTTGCCGTTGTAGGTCCCACCCTGCGCGAGGTTCGGGCTCCGGCGGGGGTCGAGGAGCGCCATGACGTCGGCGCGGCCGCCGAACGCGGCGACGGGCAGGCCCCCGCCAATGATCTTGCCCATCGTCGTCAGATCAGGCACGATGCCGAAGAGCTGCTGCGCGCCCCCCGGCGCCACTCGCAGGCTGATGATCTCGTCGAAGATGAGGATCATCCCGAGCTCGGCGGTCACCCGGCGCAGGGTCTTCAGGAAGTCCGGCTCACCGGGGATGACCCCACCGGCGCCGATCACCGGCTCGACGATGACGCCCGCGACGCCGGCTGCATTCTCACGCAGGATTCGCTCGCAGGCCGGGCCGTCATTGAAGGGCAGAACGACCGTCTGCTCGAGGGCCCACGCGGGAGTACCTATCGAATCGGGAACCGGCCGTGGCCGCCCCGGCTCCCCGGCGAGGTCGGGGTCGGGGTGGGTCGATACCTCGGCATGGTCGTGGGTCCCGTGGTAGCCGCCCTCGCAGCGGGCGATCATCGTCCGCCCTGTGAAGGCGCGGGCCAGGCGCATCGCGAACATCGTCGCCTCGGTACCCGAGCTCGTGAATCGGACGAGTTCGACGGAGGGGACGCGTCGGCAGATCTCCTCTGACAGCGCCACCTCACCCGGGTTGGCTGCCGCAAAGGCCGTCCCACGCACGGCCTGGTCCCGGATCGCGGCCGTGACGACCGGGTGGGCGTGGCCCAGGATCAGGGCGGTGTAGTTGCAGATCAGGTCGAGGCGCTCGGTGCCGTCCACGTCCCAGACGTGGCACCCCTGGCCGCGGTCGATGTACAGCGGATAAGGGTCGAAGTAGGTCGTCGTCCGCGTCGTTCCGCCGGGCATCGCCTTGACGGCGCGCTCGTGAAGGGCCCGCGACGCGGGGGTCGTCCGCACGTAGATCTCTTCGGGAGTGACCATCCGGGCCAAGGCTAGCATTCGCTGAGATGGCCTCAGACCGAGCTTCGTGGGACCTGGCGGTGATCGGGGGCGGCATCCTCGGACTGGCATCCGCACGCGAACTGCTCCATCGTCATCCGGGCCGGCGCGTCGTGGTCGTCGAGAAAGAGCCGGAGGTGGGCGCGCACCAGACCGGACACAGCTCAGGGGTCATCCACTCAGGGATCTACTACGCGCCGGGCTCTCTCAAGGCCAGGCTCTGCGTTGCCGGCGCCGCCGAGATGTACACGTACTGCGCTGCCAATGGGATCGCGCACGAGCGCTGCGGCAAGCTCATCGTCGCCGTCACCGAGGCGGAGCTGCCTCGCCTTCAAGACCTTTTCGCGCGGGGCATGGCAAACGGCGTCGAGGGCCTCGAGCTGATCGGACCGGAGCGCCTGAGAGAAATCGAACCGCACTGTGTAGGGATCCGGGCGATCTGGTCCCCGGCGACCGGCATCGCCGACTACCCTGCGGTCGCCCGGGCCTACGCAGGCGAGATCCGGGCGGCCGGTGGCGAGATTCGCACTGCGCGGGAGGTGGTGGGCATCGACGAACGGGCCGGGTTCGTGACCCTGACGACGACCGGCGAGGAGATCCGGGCGAGGCGGGTGCTGGCCTGCGCGGGCCTCCATGCCGACCGGGTCGCGCAGCTGGGCGGGGGCGGCGCCGAGCCCGCGATCATCCCCTTCCGCGGCGACTACTGGGTGCTCCGTCCCGAGCGCAGCTCCCTTGTCAAGAACCTGATTTACCCGGTGCCCGATCCCAGCTTTCCCTTCCTGGGCATCCACTTCACGCGCCGGGTGACCGACGGCGCCATCTGGCTCGGGCCGAACGCCGTCCTTGCCTTCGCAAGGGAGGGATACGGCCGCCTCACCACGAATCCGCGTGACCTCCTCGCGGTCCTGGCGCACGGGGGGTTCCGGCGGCTCGCGATGCGCCACTGGCGAGCGGGTGCGGCGGAAATGTGGGGCGACATCTCCAAGAGCGCCTTTCTGAGCGCCTGCCGGGCGTTCATCCCCGAGCTCATGGCTGCCGATCTCCTGCCAGGTCCCTCGGGTGTCCGGGCGCAGGCGTTGGGACCGGAAGGTGTCCTGATCGACGACTTCGTCTTCGAAGAGCCCGGCGGCAATGTCATTCATGTCCGCAACGCTCCCTCGCCAGGGGCGACATCGTCGCTGGCGATCGCGCGGATGATCGCCGACCGCGTGGACGCCGTTGCTGGCTAGCCCGTCAAGAGGTGAGGCGTGGGACTTCCAGCTCGATCGCCAGTTTGTCGAGCTCGGCGCGCAGCTCGTCCCCCACCTCGATTCCGGCTGCCTCGGCAGTTGCGCGGAGAAGGTGGCGGCGATCGCCGGGGACGCGCACTGGAACATCGGGGTCCGTTGGATCGCTCGCCCGAATCATCTCGCACAGTATCTCGACCCGCTCGCTGAAACCGCCGCCGAACGCCGCTGGATCGATGGCCAGGAAGCTGTGACCGACGTTGCTGGGTCGGTCGCTGGCGATGAACGTCCCGCCGACCTCGTGGCTCACGCCGGCGCCCGCGAGCACCCCGGTCAGGACCTCGACCAGGAGGGCGAGAGTGAAACCCTTGGCGCCACCGAGGGGCACCATGGAGCCCCCGAGGGCGGCCTTGGCGTCTGTCGTGTCACGTCCCTCGGCGTCGAGCGCCCAACCAAGCGGGATCGACTGCCCGGTCAGCGAGGCCTTGAGGACGCGGCCGCGAGCGACCTGGGTGGTCGCCATGTCGATGATCACGGGGTTTGTCGAAGTTGGAATGGCGGCCGCGATGGGGTTGGTTCCCAGCAGCGGCCGGCGGCCGCCCGGGGGCGCCACACCGGGCGGAGTGTTGGAGAAAGCAAGCGCCAGGAAGCCGCGCCCGGCGCCGTGGGAGACGTAGAAGGACATCGACCCCAGGTGGTTGCCGCCGCGCACCGCGCAGAGTCCCGTGCCCGCCTCGGCGGCGAGATCACAGGCGAGGTCCATCGCCCGCAGGCCGGCCACCGGGCCGAGGCCATTTCCTGCGTCGAGAAGGGCTGACGCGGCTCGCCGACCAAGTATCTTCATCTCCGGTCTGGCGGCGATCTGCCCGGCGGCAATCCGGCGAGCATAGAAAGGAAGCCGAAGCATCCCGTGCGAGCCCTGTCCCTCGAGGTCCGCGTCGACGATGCATTCGGCGGCGACGGCAGCGTCCTCCGGCGAGACGCCGACAGCGATATAACAGGCGGCGGCAAAGGCGCGAATGCGACTGGGGGCGATCAATTCCGGCATCTTGTCAACACATCTTGCCCTCAAAGGTCCGCAGGATAGTCAGGTGACATCTCACGAATCTCGCGTCCAGGCGATCGCTGCCATTCAGGCCGAGAGATTCGACCTGCTCGTGGTCGGGTCGGGCATCATCGGCTCTCGAATCGCTCTGGAGGCGGCCGCGTCCGGGCGGCGTGTCGCCCTGGTGGACGCGGCTGACTTTGGCGGCGCCACCTCCAGCGCCTCGTCGAAGCTGATCCATGGCGGCCTCCGCTACCTGCAGATGGGCGACCTCCGGCTCGTGCGGGAGGCGCACCAGGAGCGCCGCGCGCTGCTCGAGAGGGTGGCGCCACACCTCGTCCGACCGCTGCAGTTCGTGGTCCCCGTCTATAAGGGAGGGCCACACTCGCGCGCCCTGATCGCCGCCGGGCTCTTTACGTATTCGGCGCTCTCGGGCTTCCGACAGAGCCAGGCGCGGATGGTCAGCCCAGCCGGAGGTCGCGAACTGGTTCCATCATTGCGCCTCGACGGCCTCCGCGGCTGCGGGGTCTACATGGACGCCCAGACGCACGACACGCGGCTTGTCCTGGCGACTGTCACCGCCGCCGCCCGCGCCGGCGCCGCCGTCCTCAACCACGCCGCCGTGACAGGTCTCGAATTCGATGCCAAGGGAGTCGCGGCAACCCTCGAAGGGGGATACGAGGTCCGCAGCCGGCAGGTCGTCAACGCGGCGGGACCCTGGGTCGACCGGGTGCGGAGGATGGAGGAGCCAGGAGCGAGTCCCGTCGCGCGGCTCAGCAAGGGCGTCCACCTGCTGCTGCCGGCGGAACCGGCCTGGAGGGCGGCCCTGACCGTGCCCATCGCCGGCGGAAGGGTCGCCTTCGCGGTTCCCTGGGAAGGGATGCTGATGCTCGGTACCACTGATACGCCCTACGAGGGCGACCCGGGGGACGTCGAGGTGACGGCGGAGGACGAGGCCACAGTGCTGGAGGAGGCATCGATGGGGCTCCCCGCGGAGCTGCTGCGAGCGGACCGAATCGTGTCCAGATTCGCCGGCCTGAGGGTCCTGCCGGGCGGCACCGGCAATACCTCCGACGCCACCCGCGAACACCTTGTCGGAACCGGTCGCATGGGCATGGTCTCGGTGGCGGGCGGCAAGTTGACGACGCACCGACGGATCGCACTCGACGTGCTGCGCCGGGTGGACGGGTACCGGGGCCTGCGCCAATGCGAGGATCCGCTGCCCGGCGCCGGGCCGCTGCCGCCGAAGTCGCCCGACATCGACCTGGGGACCTGGGAGCACCTGACTCATTTCTACGGCAGCGAAGTGGGCAGGGTTCTCGTTTATCGAGAGTCCGTGAGCAACGCCCTCGAGCCCATACATCCGGGTGGGCCCGATATCTGGGCGCAGGTCCACCACGCCGCGGCGGAGGAGTGGGCGACGTCGGTGGAGGACGTTGTCCGCCGCCGGACAAACCTCGAGATGCGCGGGCATGCGACGGCGGAGATCCGAGAACGGATCAGGGAGATCCTCGAAAAGGGTTAGGGTGCCGTCGGCGCCGGCGCGAGGGGTGGCATTGTTCTTTACTTCCCAGCGCCGAGCCGACCTCTGTGCAAATCGGGATTGGGTACTTCTCCCGGGAGGGCAAAGCGGATCGATACTCGGCTCCCAGTTCATGGTCTGGCCTTGATCCCGATCGCTGCGAAGTGAGTTACCTTGGGCGGACATGGCAGGCGCTCTCCGCTTTGGAATCTGCACCGACCAGAACCTGCCCTGGGAGGAACTGGTCCGGCGCTGGCGGCTCTACGAGGAGCTGGGCTTCGACAGCGTCTGGGACTGCGACCATTACGTTCAGCCGAGCCGCCCACATGGACCCTACTTCGAGGGCTGGACGCTGCTGGCGGCGCTGGCGGCAATAACTAGCCGGATACGAATCGGTGTGCTCGTCTCCTGCAACACCTTCCGGCATCCTGCCCTCCTCGCCAAGGAGGCGGTCACCGTCGACCACATCTCCAACGGCCGGCTCGAGCTCGGACTCGGCGCCGGTTGGTACGAGCCCGAGCACGCGATGTTCGGCATCCCCTTCCCGCCCGCCGCCGAGCTGGTCGGCCGTTTCGAGGAGGCCGTCGAGATCATCGACAGGCTCATGCGATCCGAGGAGGTCTCCTTCGAGGGCAGGTACTACACGCTCGCCAATGCCGAGTTCAGGCCGGGACCATTGCAGAAGCCGCGCCCTCCCCTTACGATCGGCGCCCACGGACCACGGATGTTGAGGCTGTGCGCGAAGTACGCCGACGCCTGGAACTCGTTCGGCTCCGTCGAGGAGGTCCGGGAGCGCAACCGCATTCTCGACGAGAAGTGCGTGGAGGTCGGTCGCGACCCGAAATCGATCGTTCGCTCACTCTACTTCTGGGTCGCCAGGGCAGGGCTCGATCCATGGCAGTCAGTCGACGCCTTCCAGGAGATGGTCGGCACCTATCGCGAGGCGGGAATCAACGAGTTCATCGTCGATCAGCCCCGCGCCGACCAATCTTCGATTCTCGAGCGCGTTGCATTGGAGGTCGTTCCAATCCTGCGGGCCTGAAGGAAATTGCCCCACCAAATTGCGCTTCTCGGGAAGAGCGCGGGCGTTTGTCGGCGGCGGGGTGGTGGTAACTACATGACATGCGCCCTGACAAGCTCACCGAAAAGGCCCAGGAGGCCCTCCAGGCGGCGGTTCGCCTGGCTGGTGACCACGGCCAGCAGGCGGTGGAGGCGGAGCACCTCGTCCTGGCCCTCATGGAACAGGAAGGCGGCGTCACGCGCGCCATCCTGGGTGAGCCGGCGCGGAAGGTCGAGTCCGCCGCCAAAGCGGCCGTGGACGCCCTTCCGCGTATTTCGGGGGGTGAGGACCCCTACCTCTCAAGCGCATTGCGGAAGGTGCTGCAGCAGGCCGAACACGAAGCCGAGGCCCTGAAGGACGAGTACATCTCGACCGAGCACCTGCTGCTCGCGCTCAGCTCGGACAAGCTCCTCAAGGACGCCGGGGTCACGCGAGACTCACTGCTGGCGAGCCTGCGGAAAGTGCGCGGCAATCAGCGCGTCACCGACCCGAATCCCGAGTCCAAATACCAAGCCCTCGAGAAGTACGGCCGCGACCTCACGGCCCTGGCCGCGGCCGGTAAGCTCGACCCGGTCATCGGTCGCGACGAGGAGATCCGGCGAGTCATCCAGGTCCTGCTCCGCCGTACCAAGAACAATCCGGTCCTGATCGGCGAGCCCGGCGTCGGCAAGACCGCGATCGCCGAGGGCCTCGCCATGCGGATCGCGACCGACGACGCTCCGGAGGGCCTGAAAGGACGCCGGGTCATCGCACTCGACCTCGGAGCTCTGATCGCCGGGACGAAGTTTCGGGGAGAGTTCGAAGATCGCCTCAAGGCAGTCCTAAAAGAGGTCGAGGAATCGGACGGCCAGGTGATCATGTTCATCGACGAGCTGCACACCCTTGTCGGCGCGGGCGCCGCCGAGGGCTCGATGGACGCCGCCAACCTCTTGAAGCCCGCCCTGGCCCGGGGCAACCTGCGCGCCATCGGGGCCACCACTCTCGGGGAGTACCGCAAGTACATCGAGAAGGACGCCGCCCTCGAGCGGCGCTTCCAGCCGGTCTTCGTCGGCGAGCCTTCTGCCGAGGACACGATCTCGATCCTGCGCGGGCTCCGTGATCGCTACGAAGCACACCATGGCGTCCGTTACAAGGACTCCGCACTAGTCGCCGCTGCCGTCCTCTCTCATCGCTATATCACCGACCGCTTCCTTCCCGACAAGGCGATCGACCTGATGGACGAAGCGGCCGCCAAGCTGAAGATGGAGATCGACTCGATGCCGACCGAGCTCGACGAGATCGAGCGCCAGGTCCGACAGCTCGAGATCGAGCGCCAGGCACTGAAGAAGGAGACCGACCGCGGCTCCAAGGAGCGCCTCACCGCGATCGAGAAGCAACTGGCCGAGCTCAGTGAGAGGCGTAACTCGCTGCGGGCCCGCTGGGAGGCCGAGAAGGGCGAGATCGGGACCTCGCGCACACTCAAACAGAAGCTGGAGGAGCTCCGCCACGAGGCAGATAGGGCAGAGCGGGCGGCAGACTTCGAGCGCGCCGCACGACTCCGCTACGGCGACATTGCCGAGACCGAGAGCCGGCTCCAGGAGGCCAACAGCCGACTCGGTGAATCGGCCGGGGGAGCCCGCCTCCTCAAGGAGGAGGTCGACGAGGACGACATCGCCGCCATCGTCGCCAAGTGGACGGGGATCCCCGTGACTCGTCTGCTGGAAGGTGAGGTCGCGAAGTTGATCAGGATGGAGGAGCGACTTCACGATCGCGTCATCGGTCAGGAGGAGGCGGTCTCCGCCGTCGCCAATGCCGTACGGCGCTCGCGGTCGGGTCTCTCCGACCCCAATCGACCGATGGGCTCGTTCATCTTCCTAGGTCCCACCGGCGTCGGGAAAACGGAGCTTGCCCGCGCCCTCGCGGAGTTTCTTTTTGACGACGAGAGTGCGCTCGTCCGCCTCGACATGTCCGAGTACCAGGAGAAACACACGGTCGCCCGCCTGCTCGGCGCACCGCCCGGGTATGTCGGCTACGACGAGGGCGGCCAGCTGACCGAGGCCGTCCGCCGCCGCCCCTATGCGGTGATCCTCTTCGACGAGATCGAGAAGGCGCACCCTGACGTCTTCAACGTGCTCTTGCAACTTCTCGACGATGGCCGCCTGACCGATGGTCAGGGCCGCACCGTCGACTTCCGCAACACCGTCCTGATCCTGACCTCGAACCTCGGGTCCCAGGCAATCCAGGAGCTCGCAACGGTCGACTTCGAACAGGCTCAGCGGGCAGCGATGCAGATCCTTCGCGACCATTTCCGCCCGGAGTTCCTGAACCGTGTTGACGAGATCATCGTATTCAAGCCGCTTACAAGGGAGCAGCTGGCCAAGATCGTCGACATCCAGGTCCAGAGGCTCGAGACAAGGCTGGCGGCGCGCCGCATCCGCCTGCAGATGGCCGTGGAGGCGAAGGCGCTGCTCGCCGACCGTGGCTGGGATCCTGTCTACGGCGCGCGCCCGCTGAAACGAACGATCCAGCGCCTGCTCCAGGACCGGATTGCGATGGCGATCCTGGAGGGCCGCTTCGGCGAGGGGGATACGGTCGAGGTGACCGTTCGGGACGGCGAGCTGGCATTCGAAGGGGTGCCGGCTGCCGCCCCGATGCAACCTGCCTAGATGCAACCTGCCCAGATGGTGCCCTCGGAGGGAATCGAACCCCCGACGCGCGGCTTAGGACGCCACCGCTCTATCCACTGAGCTACGAGGGCCAAACGGAAGCAGGTCGCTACCTCAGCGAGTTTAGCGGGGCCCGAGGAGAGTCGCTCCGGACGGTGCGACGGCGTCACTTATCATCGAAAGGAGAGCGTGGCTGAACATTCCGAACCGGCTGTTGAGCGCTTCGATCTGGGACAACTGGCGCCCAGCTCGATGGTGCTCTGCGGGAGCGGCATCCGGCGCGCGGCTTCCGGTGCTGGAAGCCTCGAAACCGCCGCTGCCGCGATCACGGAATACCTCCACTCCAGTCTCTGGGACGACGCCTCGGACCGGCCGGCCTCGGTTCTCGTACGCCTCTACCGGACAATCTCCTATCGACTTCTTGAGCCGGACCTGCAGCGCTTTGCGACCGCGGCGCTGGAGCGGCGCGAGCCCTGGCCGGAGATGAAATGCCTGACGCTGATGGCAACCGCGGGCGAGCGAGCGGAGTGGAACTCGCGCCACACGTCGGCCGGGCATAGAGCGATCCCCCTTCCGAGCGCGGAGGCGATCGCGCGGCTCCCGATGGTTTCCCTACTCGTAAGCCAGCTCGGCGTCGATGCGAAGGAACTGGCGGGTGCCGAACGTGTGCCCCTGGTCCAGAACGAGGGCCGGCCTTCCACGAACGTGTTTCACATCCCTGCGGCGCTGGGCAGCCCGGTCGTGCCCGCCCAGGAGGAGTTCGTCAAGCCGCTGGCCGTGCGCTCGGTCGTGGGCTTCGGCGGCCAGCTCGGCGCGGGCGACCTCTACGCGGTGATCGTCTTCTCGCGCGTCCCAATCAACCGGGCCACGGCCGACATCATCGGCTACCTCGGAAGCGATGTCCGGATGGCCATCGTGCCGACGCACGCGCGTCCGCTCTTCAAGGGTGGCGCCTCCGAGTTGGCGGCACGTTCCTAAGCGCCCCCTAAGGGTCGCCGGATAGCGTCCGCTACAGATCGATGAGACCTGCGGCATTGGCACTCAAGTGATGACGGCGCCCCCGCTGGCGGCCGACGCGGTGCGGGGACGCCCCCGCGGAAGAACCGAGGGACTTCTTGCCCTGCCGTTGTTCTGGTATGCGGTCGTCGCGGCCAACGTCCTGCTCATCACGTTCGCCTGGTGGACCAGCTCGGGTTTCGAGGCGATGCGCAGTGGATCCGACTTCTTCAACGGACTGGGGCGACTCACCGGCCTGCTCGGAACCTTCCTCGTGCTCGTCCAGCTTCTTCTGATGGCGCGGGTGGACCTGCTCGAAGATGCCTTCGGTTTGGAACGCCTGGCGGCCCTTCACCGGGCCAACGGGTGGATCTCGATGGAGCTCATCGCGGGCCATGTCGTCTTCCAGACGGTCGGTTACATGCTCGCCGACGGACTCAACCCCCTCGCCCAGATCGGCGCTTTCATCACCCGCTACGAAGGCCTTGCGGCAGCGATCGCCGGCTTCCTGATGATGGTCGCGGTCGTCGCGACGTCGATCTCGATCGCGCGCCTCCGCCTTTCCTATGAGACCTGGTACTTCGTCCACCTTTACACGTACCTGGGCATCGCCCTCGCGTTCAGCCACCAACTCCAGACCGGCGCTGACTTTGCCGGCAACCCGGCTTTCACCTACTACTGGATCGCCATCTACGCGGTGGTCGTCGGAGCCCTGCTCTTTTGGCGCGTCGGCCGGCCCCTGCTGGCGTTCAAGCGCCATCGCTTCCACGTCCACTCGGTCGTTGCCGAAGCGCCGGGCGTCACCTCGGTGAACCTTCGCGGCCGCGACCTTGCGGCCTTCCACGTCGAGCCCGGGCAGTTCCTGATCTGGCGCTTCCTCGACAGGCGGCGCTGGTGGCAGGCCCACCCGTTCTCACTCTCCGGCCGCCCGGGCGGCGGCGGACTGCGGATGACCGCGCGCCGGGTCGGGGACTTCACGATGAAGCTGCACGAGCTGAAGCCGGGCACGCCCGTGCTGCTCGAAGGTCCATTCGGGAGGTTCACGCCGGGCGCCGGAACGCGGCCCAAGGCCCTCCTGGTGGCGGGAGGTGTCGGAATCACGCCGATCAGGGCCCTGGCCGAGGCGATGGCAGCCGAGAAACATGACGTCTGCCTCCTCTATCGCGCCCGGCGCGAGAAGGACGTCATCTTCAGGGCGGAGCTTGACGAGCTCGCCAGGAGCGCAGGCGTCTCCGTGCATTACCTCCTGAGCGAGGTCGGGGCGGGCTCCCCAGGACGCATCCAGTGGTTCCAACCGGACTCGCTGAAGAGGATGGTGCCCGACCTGCTCGAGCGCGACGTCTACATCTGCGGCCCACCCGCGATGACCCGGGACGTGACCAGGACCCTCCACGACATCGGCCTCGAGCCTGCCCAGGTCCACTCCGAGGCGTTCAGGTATTGACTCGATGAGAAGGGCCCTGATGGCGACCGGCGCGACTGTCGTCGGCGTGGCTTACATCCTCAACTTCAAGGTGACGCCGCCTGTCGCGCAGCCTGCCGCGGCGCCCGCCACGCAGGGCGTGGGGGGAAATCCGGCCACTTCCGGCGGGGCAACGCCGAGCCCGGCGAACAACGGCGTCATCGACGGCACGTTCACGGGCCCGTCCGTTTTCGTCCGCTTCGGCAACGTGCAGGTGCGGATCGTGGTGTCGGGCGGCCGGGTGACCGATGTGCAGGCGATCGACCTGCCCGGCGACCGGGCAAGATCGGCCGAGATCAGCCAGTTCTCGGGGCCGGTCCTGCGCCAGGAAGCAATCCAGGCGCAGAGCGCGCGTATCAACATCATCTCCGGCGCGACCTATACCAGCAATGGCTATGCCCAATCGTTCGAGGGAGCGCTCCAGCAGGCGCACCTCGGCTGATGCGCAGGACGGAGGAGGTCATGGGCATGCCCGTGACCGTCGAGGTGATGGACGAGGGTGTCACCGACTCGTTGCTTGACGCCGTGTTCTCCGACTTCAGACACCTCGACGCCGTGTTCAGCACTTACAGGGAGGAGAGCGTCGTGAGCCGCATCAATCGGGCCGACATCCGGCTCGAGGAAGGAGGTGAGCTCGTTCAACTGGCAGCCTCCCTCTGCCGCTCATACGAACGCGACACCGGCGGCGCCTTCTCAGCCTGGAGAGGCGGACTCTTCGATCCCAGCGGCCTCGTCAAGGGATGGGCGATAGACCGTGCCTGTTCGATCCTGTCGACGGCCGGCTGCCGCAACTTCTATGTCGATGGCGCCGGCGACGCGCAGACGCGCGGCATGAATGGCGGAACGCCGTGGCGGGTCGGCATCCGCCATCCCTGGCAACCGGACAGGATCGTGCGTGTAATCGTCGCTCACGATCTCGCCGTCGCGACCTCGGGCACCTACGAGAAGGGTCTTCACATAGTCGATCCGAGGACCGGCCTGCCGGCGGCCGAGCTGGTGAGTCTCACGGTCGTCGGCCCGGACATCGTGGAGGCGGACGTCTACGCCACCGCCGCCTTTGCCATGGGCCGCGCGGGGCTCGAATTCATCATCAACCGTCCGCCGTATGAGGCATATGCGATCGAACCTGACGGAATCGCCACCTTCACTCCGGGCTTCGACGCGCTCTGTGAACCGCGGCTCGTAAAGCCGAGTGTGACGACGGTGCCCTTTCGTATCCCTACTCGGGACCTTTCGGCAGGTGACCGAAGCCGGCCGGCAGAGGTTGGCCCTTCGGGCTAAGGGGCGTCAGCCCTCAGGATTCCGACCGGGTACGGCACCGTGAAAGTCGCCACCTGCTGACCGCTCGCCGACTCGACCTCGATGACCAGGTTCGAGTTCGGTTGCAGTGCAAACAGCTTCTTTCCGTCCGGGGAGATGGCGAGGCTCGAAAGACTGCGACCGGAGAGCCGACGACCGGTCGGGCGGAGGCTGACCGTGGCAATGGTCACATAGCCCGAGGTGTCGGGCACATAGATCGTCATGCCGTCTGGCGAGAGTGCTGAGCCACCGTTCATCGCAAGGCCTTCGTACCCTTTGGCGGACGCGTCACCGACGAGGGGGGACTGCGCCCAGGGGAGATGCCAGGACGTCGCCGGCGGTGGCTGAAACGATTCGGTCCGCAGCAGTTGTGGCACGTTTGAGTAGTCAGCCTCGGCAACGATCCCGCGGGCGTTGATCGCGTAGACGCGCGCTCTCCGTTCATCGAGCAGAAGCGACCAGCCGGTCGCAACATCTGCGGAACCGACCGGCGGCAGGTCGACGCACCAGGCCTGCTTCTGAGTTGTCCAGAGGACGTGGATGAATGGCGGCCTTCCGGGCCGCTGGTAGAGGCCGAAGACCTTCTCACCGTCGGCCGTGGCAACCGTCGCCACCCGGGTCCCGTTCATTACCGGCGAGGCATCGGTCTTGTCGACGATCACCTGGTCGTCGAGACGGTCCCCGGCGAGGTCGTAGTCGCGCACCCGGTACTGGTTCGGACCGACCGTTTCCAAGAGGTACAGAACAGAACCTGCGTCATCGATGGCATCAAGGGCGAAGACTCCCTTCAGAGCCAGAGCGCGCTCGGCCAGGTTGCGTGTGTCGAAAACGCCGATATGAGTCGTAAGGACCTGGTCCACGAAGCTGCGGATCAGCCAGCGGCCGTTGGCCGAGATGATCCCGGGCGCTTCGAAGTAGGCGGCGGAAATTGAAGTTTCATTTGTCGTGCTGCCCGTTCGAGTGTCGACTGACCGAAGTTTGGATTGGCCCTGATGGTCGACGGCTGTCACGTAAAGCCGATGACCATCCGGGGACAGGGTCCCGAAGGGCAGGCTGAGGACCGACTTATTCTCCGTCGTCAGAACGTCGACGCCGCCTGCTCCCTGCGCCGCTGAGGCGACGACAACGCGGTAGGATCCCGGGCCGCCGGAAGCGACGGTGGCGGAAGCGCAACCCGCCAGCAATAGTGCGCCGGACGCCAGCCAGAGAACACCGGATTTCGTTTTCATCTCATCTCACCTCGCAACCAATACACCGGCCGCGGGCGCGGGTTCCCTCCAGCGACGAAGCGGGATCAGGTTGGCGTGGACGTCCGGTGGGGAGCCCTAACGAAGTCCTGCGGCGAGCACCAGAGCGGCCGACTGGCTCGAGGCCCCCTCGATGCGCATCACGACGCCCCCCTCCTCCCAGATGAGCACGTCGCCCACGATGCGCAGGTCCTCGGTCCGGAAATTCCCCGCGCTGTCTATGAATGCGATTACGTGAGGAGCTCCGTGGATCCAGGCGCCCGGATGACCGTTGACATTGACAGGGTTGACTTCCGTGCCGGGCCCGATGACCTTGCCCAGGAAGCCTTCGTTGAAGCGGCCCGCCGTCTCCGTGAGGAGAACGCCGCCACCGACCTGGAACTGGACTTCGCCTCCTGTGACACCGCCCACCACGAATACCGCCTGAACGAGGCCGGAAGGTACCCGCACCGCAAAGCCAACGCCGGCACGCGCCTCCGCGAGGCTGACCTGTGTCCGGCCAGGAGGCAGGTTGCCGGCCGGAGTGGGCAGAACCGGCACCCGCTTCACGGTGACGTGGGTGAGGCCGAGCCAGCCCGCGATCGCCTCCCGCGCCGGCGGCGTGGCTGCCAGTGCGAAGGCCAGCAGCACCGCCGCCGCGAGGGCGAGGCCAACCTGCCGGCGTACCCACCGCCGATCCCGAGCCGGGGAAGCGTGAGCCACCCGGCGGCCGACCGCGCCGGCGATATCCGGGGTCGGCGGCCATTCGACGGAGGCGGTGAGCGCCCGCAGCCGCGCCTCAAGAAGCTCGTCAGCCACGTTCTGTCATCCTTTCCCGGAGCCTCCCCACAGCTCGCGAGAGGCGGGACTTTACGGTCCCCTCCGCGCAGCCGAGGGCTGCGGCTGCCTCCTCCACCGACAGTTCCAGGACGAACCTGTGCAGGATCACCGCACGATCGTCTTCACCAAGACCGTTCACGGCCCGGAGTAGCGCCCGGCGCTCATCAAGGGCCTCGGCGACCGTCGCGGGTGACGGGGCCACGTCGCCGATGAGGGCCTCGTTGACTGCGCGCGATTCGAGGTGCGCACGCCGGCCCGCGCTGCGCCGGCGGTTGCTGGCCTCGTTGGCGAGGATTCGCAAGAGCCAGGGCCTGAACGGGGAGCCGGGGCGGAACGATGCGAGCGCACGAAAGGCCTTGACGAAGGCCTCCTGCGCGACTTCCTCGGCATCGGCTGCGTTGCCGACGGCCAGGTACGCAATCCGAAATGCGATGTCCGAATGAAGGCGCACAAGCTCCTCGTAGGCGGCACCGTCTCCGGCGCGCGCCCGCTCGACAAGGTCCTCTTCCTGGTCCTCTTCCTGCAGCGGATGGCCCTCCACGGCGGCGAAACCCAACGCGGCTGATTACACCGCTCGGGCGGGATGGTTCCCGGATGGGGAGTTCGGTGGCCTGGCCCCTAGGTTTCGCCGGCCTCCGCCAGGGCGATCTCGGCGAGCTTTTCCCAGTGGTCTGCCGACGCCGCCGGCACCTGCACCCACGCCTTCATCGCGCGTCCCGTTCCGGAGGGATCGAAGAGCGCGGCGCCAGGCAGCGCGAGAGCGTGAGCGTGCGCCTTGCCGGCCAGCCTGAAGACCATGTGGCCGTCGAAGTAACCCATGATCGACTTGCGGTCGGGACCGAAGATCGACGGCATACCGAACATCTTCCCGGGCCTGGCACGGCCGCTGGCGGCGATCGCCGCGGCCAGCGCGTCATATCGGTCGCGTCCTTCCTCGGACCGCTCCTGCTTCATCACGGCGCGATTATCCGCGCTCCAGCACGAGGCGTGCACCGAACCCGATCAGCACGGTTCCCGTGACGCGCTCCATCCATTGGCGCACGCGCGGTGCGGTGATGAGGTCGCTGACGCGCGTCACGAAGAGGCCGTAGACGTTCATCCAGAGAAGCCCGATGGTCGCGAACACGACGCCGAGCAGAAGCAGTCTTGGAAAGACGGCGTTTCCGGGCCGGACGAACTGGGGCAGGAAGGTCACGAAGAAGACGGCGAGCTTGGGATTGAGGACCGCGCTGAGGAAGCCCTGGCGGAGAATCCCAAAGCTGCTCCACACCGGGCGCTCCGCCCCAGCCACGAGATCGCCCCCCGGGTGCCGGCTTGCGAGCCAGGCCCGGATGCCCAAGTAGCCCAGGTACAAACCCCCCGCGATCTTCACGACCTCGAACATCGTCGCCGACGCCCGCAGAAGTGCCGACAGCCCGACCGCCGAAGCCGTGACGTGGATGGTCAGCGCGAGAGTGATGCCGGTCGTGCAGAGGAGAACCCCCCGCCGCCCATTGGAAAGTGCCTGCCTGGTGACGACCGCCATGTCGGGCCCGGGCGTCATCGCCAGCAGCAGCGAGATCCCGGCGAAGGTGAGCAGCGTGGAGTCCACGCCCGCAACTTATCTAATCGTCGCGGAGGATGCTGAGGACGAGCGCGCTGCCGCCGGCGGCGGCAATCATGAAGAAGATGATCGCCAGACCCGGGTAGCCCAGGAGTGTGAACGAGGTCTGGACTCGCATCAGGAGCGCGGCACCGACGATGAGCGCCGAAAGGATGAGGCCCGTGGTGATCCGGTTCGCGACCTTCTGAAAACCCGTCATCAACTTCGTCTCGTCGATGGCGTTCACCTTGATCTCGAGCTGATTCTCGGCGACCTTTTCGAGGATCTTGTTGGCCCGCCCAGGAAGGCGCTCCAGGAATTCCTTTCCCTCGAGCATGCTGCCGATGATGTTGCCGGGCGAGGCGCTCCGGAGCATGTTCTTCCGGACGACCTCGGACGCGTGGCGGTTGATCGCGGCGTTCGGATCGAAGTCGGGATCGAGGGTCCAGGCGACCTGGTCGAGGTTCAGGAGGGTCTTGCCGAGCATGGTGAGCTCGGGAGGGAGCCGGACGCCGCAGTCTGATGACACCTTCGTCATCTCCAGCACCATCTTCCCCACCTCGATCTGCCTGAGCGTCGTTGACTGGTGGCGGGCCACGATGTCGGAGACCCGGCTGGAGAACTCCCGCTCGTCGAATAGGTCGGTCTTCTCGCCAATTCGGAGGCCCATCGCGACCGCGTCGTCTGCGCGGCCCTCGGACACGGCCAGCAGGAGCTGCAACAGCGTCTCCTGGAGGCGTGGAGCGATGCGCGCGACCATGCCCAGGTCGAGGAGGGCGATGCGCCCATCGTCGGTGAGGAACACATTGCCGGGGTGGGGGTCGGCGTGGAAGAAGCCGTCGACGAGGATCTGCTTCAGATAGGCTGCGAAGAGTTCGTCCGCCAGCTCCCCCCCATTGAGCTCGAGGCGTGCGAGAGGGCTCACATCCGTGATCTTTCGACCCTTGATGTACTCCATGGTGAGCACCCGGCCTGTGGTGTAGTCCTCGACGGGACTCGGGACCACGATGTGCTCGAAATCCTCGACGATGCTCGCCATGGTCAGCAGGTTTTGCGCCTCGACCTTGTAGTCGAGTTCCCGGAGCAGGCTCTTGCGGAACTCGGCGAGCATACGTGCGAACTCGAAGTGTCGACCGGCCTCGGTCTGGCTGTCGACAAACCTGGCGATGTCGTCGAGTGCCTCCAGATCTTCGAGGATCTGGGCGCGAATTCCCGGGCGCTGAACCTTGACAGCCACCTGGCGGCCATCCCGCATGGTGGCGCGATGAACCTGCCCGAGGGATGCAGCGGCCAAGGGCGTTGAATCGAACTCGGCGAAGGCCTTCGAAATCCGGACGCCCAACTCCTCCGTGACGATCCTCTCGACCTCCGCGAAGCTGAAGGGCTCGCAGTGGTCCTGGAGTCGGGTCAGCGCCTCCATGTACTCGGGAGCGAGCAGGTCCGGCCGCGAGGACAGCAACTGGCCGAGCTTGACGTAGGTGGGGCCCATCCTCTCGAGGTCGGCCGCGAGCTCCTCGGCGTGCCCGGATGTGACGCCACTCCCGCGCTGTTCGCCCTCAAGAGCGCCTTCGAGTCCTGCCTTCTGGACAAGGTCGCTGCGACCGTACTTCATGAGCAACCAGGCGATCGCCGAGTACCGCTTGACGTGCTGAGCCTTGAGTGATATCCCCATTGCCGGTGCCACTAAACATACCTCATCGATATCAACATTGTCTCAATCAGCGCCGGAGGGGATACCGTTGCAGGGCAATGAAGGCAGTCATCCTCCGCGCGATCAAGACACCGTTGACGATCGAGGACCTCGACGTGGCGGCGCCCGGGGCCGGCGAGGTCTCGATCCGGGTCGCCGCCGCCGGCGTATGCCATAGCGATTACCACTTCATGAACGGCGACCTCCCCATCGAGATGCCCTGCGTCCTCGGTCACGAGGGGGCGGGCGTCGTCGAGGCGATCGGGCCGGGCGTCACAGCCGTAGTGCCCGGCGACCACGTCGTGATGCTATTCCGCGCCAGTTGCGGACGCTGCGAGTTCTGCCAGCGAGGGCGGCCCGCACTCTGCTCGATGGCTGCTGGTCTTCGTGCCTCCGGACGGTTACTGGACGGAACCAGCAGGTTCAGCAGAGGCGGCGAGGAGATCAGGCACTTCCTCGGCGTCTCCTGCTTCGCACAGTTGACCGTCTGCCCCGAGCAGGGAGTCGTCAAGATTCCAAAGGAAATCCCCTTTCAGGTCGCCGGACTGATGGGCTGCTCGGTGCTCACCGGCATCGGAGCGGTGGTCAATACGGCGGCCGTCGAGGCGGGCGCGAGTGTCCTCGTCATCGGCGCCGGAGGTGTCGGCCTGAATACGATCATGGGCGCGCGCCTGGTGGGCGCCAACCCGATCATCGTCGCCGACATCCTCGATTCCAAGCTGGAGACGGCCATCGAGTTCGGGGCCACGCACGCGATCAACTCGAAGGACCAGGACCTGCTGACGGCCGTGCGCGCGCTCACCGGCGGCGAGGGCGTCGATTACGCCTTCGAGGCGATCGGCAACCCGGGGCTGATGAGTGCTGCCTATGCGGCGTTGCGGCGGGCCGGTACCGCCGTGGCAGTCGGCATCGCGCCGGTCGGCAGCGAGATGACGATCAACGCCGGAGAGCTGGTCTACGCGGAGAAAACGCTGAAGGGCAGCTATTACGGGACGGCCCACCCCCACAGCGACATCCCTCGCCTTCTCGGCCTCTACCTGGGCGGAAGGCTCCCGCTCGAGAAGCTGATCAGCCGAACCTATCCCCTCGAGGCTGTGAATGAGGCCTACGCCGCACTGCTCGCCGGGGAGGTGGCCCGCTCGGTGCTGCTTCCGAACGGCTAGAAGGGCTCTAACCTCACGTCCCTCCGGGGGCGCTCCAGTTCTGGGATCGCGAGGAATCGCTCGGCCTCAGCAAGCAGCTCGGAGCGGGCAGCGGTCGAAAGCGGCCCGAACGGCTGAAGCACTACGACCGCCGACCTGGCGGCGAGGTCCAACCGCCATTGCCCGGCGACCCGGCCATCGATTAGAAACGTTCGCTGCACGTCGCCGTTTTTGTGGATGACGATCTTGCGGAGGGCGTCGGGGAGGACCCGCGAGCGGTCGTCGTGTCCGAGCAGGAGCGAGTCCCACATCGGCAATAGGCGCACCGGCGCCGGCGTCTCGGCCGCCGGCCGAGGAGCGTCCCGAAGGTCGAGCAGGCTCCTGCCGCGTTCGTCGACATACCGCACCAGGTCGGGTTCGAGCGCGTCGAGGGCCATCCGGAACGCCGAGGCATTGAGTCCGGTCCAGCAGCGGATGTCGGCGATGGTGGCCGGACCGAACGCCGCCAGGTAGCGGCGTACCAGCCTCACCAGCCCGATCTCGAGGTCGACGACGTCGCGCCCCAGCCAGGCTCGGGAATGGACGAAATGCTGCGCGCCCGAATGGCCCCAGGTGCCGGAGGGCGGGACCTGGAGCAGAGGGCCGTGCGCGCGTGCGTGCCAAAACAGTCCCGCCCGGTTGAGATTGGCCGCCTCCGGGATTCCGTCCGCGAATTCCCGCAGCTCGGGCCCCGTCCGGGGCACCGAACCGTGCTCGAGGATGCGTTCGATCAGCCCGTCCAACTGCTCGAGCGGTGGCAGATCGCCGCGAAGGACCCCAACGAGCAGGGGCTTGATCGCCGGCGCCATGTGCAGGAAGTCATCGGCCGAGACGAGGTGCAAAGTGCCCCTCATCAGGGTCGCCTTCACGGCTGTCCGCTCAGTCAGGAGCAGGGTCAGGTCGGAGAATTGAAATCGGCTTAGTCGCGACCAGAGACCGAAGTACGGCGAGACGACGTTCTGCGCCTGCAACCCGCCCACCCGCTCAATGGCAGCCAGCGGCGGCAGGTCCACTCGCTCCAGAAGAAGCTGCCGGGCGAGCGTCGCCCGGTTGAGCTCGCGCTGGCTCAGGAGACTGCCGGCCACCGGTGAAGCCTAGATAAACTGCGGCGCGTGTCGCGCTTCCAGGGGCTCTGGCGCAACCCGAATTTCCTGAAACTCTGGGGCGGGCAGTCGATATCCATCCTCGGGAGCTCGGTCACGTCGCTCGCTCTGCCGACGACGGCAATCCTCGTGCTCCGCGCGACTCCCTTCGAGGTTGGACTTCTGATCGCGCTCGTTCGCGTTCCCTTCCCCATCCTCGCCCTGTTCGCCGGCGCCTGGGTCGACCGAGTCCGGCGGCGGCCACTGATGATCGCGGCGGATCTCGGCCAGCTTGTAACTCTCGGCTCGATCCCGCTGGCCGCGGCCTTCGACGTGCTTACGCTCAATCAGCTGTATGCGGTCGCGCTCGTCACCGGCCTCTTCACAGTGATCTTCGACGTCTCCTACCTCGCCTACCTTCCGAGTTTGGTTGGCCGCCAATCCATCGTCGAGGGGAACACCAAACTCCAGTTCAGCTGGTCGGTGACCACCCTCGCTGGGCCCGGAATCGCCGGCTTCCTGGTGCAACTGGTGGGTGGCGCGCGGGCGATCGCACTCGATGCGGCTTCGTTTCTGGTGTCCGCTCTGACCCTGGCGTGGATCCGCACGCCCGAGCAGCAGGTGCAGCCGACGGGACGCAGCGGGGCCCAGGACATCGGCGAGGGCCTGAAGTTCGTTTTCACTCAGCCTGTCCTGCGCAGCCTGGTGCTCATCATCGGAGCTTCGATCTTCGGATTCCACGCTGTCGAGTCGGCCGAGTACCCGTTCCTGTACCAGCAGTTGCGGCTCACACCCAGCACTGTCGGCCTCCTCCTCAGCGCGGGCGGTGTCGGCGCCCTGGCCGGCGTCTTCATGACGGCCCGACTGATAAGAGTCGCCGGCGTCGGGCCGGCCATCGGATGGTCCGGCTTCGGGCAGGGCCTCAGCGTGGCGGCGCTGGCTCTCGCCGTCGTCCTTCCGCCGTTGCCCACGCTGATCGGTTTCATCTTCATCTCGGGATTTCTCGACCCTCTGCACAACGTCACCCAGCAGAGCCTGCGCCAGGGCTTGACGCCGGACTCCTTGCAGGGCCGCATGAACGCCACCTTCCGCACGGTTTATTGGGGAGCCTGGCCGATTGGCAACCTCCTCGGGGGAGTCCTGGCAAACCACATCGGTCTCGTCGAGACAATCGTCATCGGCGGCGCCTGGGGCGCGCTCGTGCACCTCCTCGTCTTTGCCACGCCGCTGCGGCGGGTGCGCGAGCATCCCACCCTCGACCACGGCTGACCGCTGGGCACCAGGCGGTCGAACGGGCTTCGCGCTGGGCGCATGGTTGTGCCTGGCCCGCCGACCGTAGAATTGACCCTCGGTGCAGGTCAGGGGGATTCGTCTGTCGTTGAAGAGCATTTCCCTGACAGCCGGGAAGGCGGGGCACACCGACATCCCGCGGGCGGTCCTGTTCCTCCTGCCCTCCCTCGTCCTCTTCGGCGTCTTCGTTTTCTACCCGCTCATACGCTCGATCTCGCTGAGCTTCTATGCCAATGACCTGATCGGTCGTCCGACTCTCTTCGTCGGTCTCGACCAATACCGGCAGCTGATTTCCATTCCCAGCCTGCGCGAGACGCTCGTCAACTCGGCCCTGTTTACGGTCCTGACTGTCGTGCCAGGGATGATCCTGGCCACCGCCCTCGCGCTTCTTCTCCAGGCCAAGCTGGCCGGGATCGGCGTTTTTCGGAGCCTCTTGGCCACCCCTTTTGCATTCTCGGTCGCCACGGCGTCGGTCGTCTTCGCGATCTTCTTCAACCCCGGCGTAGGGATCTTCAACGGGATCCTGCAGGCGCTTCACCTACCGGCCGTCAACTGGTTGACGTCACCGGCGACAGCGCTCCCCAGCATCGCCGCGGCGACGATCTGGCTGCACCTCGGCTACGGGCTACTCGTACTCTCGGCGGGCCTCCAGGCCATCCCCGAGGACATCTACGAGGCCGCGCGCCTTGACGGCGCTCGAGGCGTCGGGCTGCTCCGGCAGGTGACGCTCCCCCTGCTTACCCCCTCGCTCTTCTTCCTGCTCGTCATCTCCACGATCAACTCGCTGCAATCATTCGGGCAGATCCACATCCTTACCCGGGGTGGCCCTGCGGGCGCAACGACAACGCTCGTGTACAGCCTGTATCTCAACGCTTTCGCCTTCGGTTCGAGCAACTTCGGACTCTCCTCCGCGATGGCGGTGGTGCTCTTCCTCGTCGTGGTCGCCATCACGGCGGCCCAGTTCGGAATCCTCGAGCGGCGGGTCTTCTACCGGTGACGAGACGGTTCGGCGGTTTGCGTTGGATGGGCAACGGAGTCCTCTACGCATCCCTTGCCGTCGTCACCTTTGTCACCCTCTTTCCTCTCCTCTACGCCATCTCGGCCAGCCTGATGACGACTCAGGAGGTCTCCGCCTACCCGCCCGTGCTCTTGCCGGCACATCCGGCGCTCGGCAACTTCGGAGATGTCCTCCGCGCCGTGCCACTGCTGCGCGAGTACTTCAACAGCATCCTCGTCGCGACACTGGTGACCGCCGGTCAGTTGGTGACGGCGACGCTGGCTGCCTATGCGTTCGCCTTCCTCCGCTTCCCGCTTCGAAATCTCCTCTTCGGCGTCTTCGTGGCGACGATGATGGTGCCGGCTGAAGCCGTGCTGATCCCGAACTACCTGCTGTTCGCCGACCACGGGCTGGTCAACAGCTACCAGGCCCTGGTCCTGCCCTTTCTTGCGGCGGGGTTCGGAACCTTCCTGCTCAGGACCTTCTTCATGAGCTTTCCCCGTGAGCTCTGGGAGGCGGCTCTGATGGACGGGTGCGGACATGCTCGCTTTCTCTGGAGCATCCTCGTCCCACTCAGCCGGCCCGCCCTCGCGACGCTCGGCATCTACGTGTTCCTTTCCACGTGGAACCAGTACTTCTGGCCACTGCTCGTCACCCGCAGCGACGACATGACAACCGTCCAGATCGGCATCAGCCGGCTCCGCGACGTGGAGGCGGCCCAGGGACCGAACCTGGTCCTCGCCGGCACCGTGCTCGTCCTCATCCCTACGCTGTTGCTGATCTACGCCGGCCAGCGCCACATCGTCCGCGGCCTTACGTCAGGCGCTATCCGCGGCTGACATTTCCAGAATGGGAGGCAACTGACCCGTGAAACGAATTGCGATCGCCATCGCCGCAGTCGTCGCAATGGCCTGCGGCGGTAACTCGCCGGCACCGGCTCCGGCAGCCGACGCGACCGCTCCGCCGGGCCAGGTCGTCGAGGTCAACTTCTGGCACGCCTTCGCTTCGGGAGCGAACGGCGACGCCACGAAGTTCCTCGTCGACAAGTTCAACTCCCAGAACCAGGGCAAGATTCACGTCACCTCGACCGCCGCGGCGGCCAACTACGATGACGCCCTGGCCAAGTACAAAGCCTCGATCCAGTCCAACAGTCTTCCCGACCTGATGCAGGTCTACGACATCGGCACCCGCTTCATGATCGACTCCAAGACGACCACTCCGATCCAGACCTTCATCGACAAAGAGCACTACAACTCGACCGACCTGTGGCCGAACATCCTCGGCTACTACTCCATCAACAACCGCCTCAACTCGATGCCCTGGAACGTCTCGATGCCGATCCTCTACATCAACAAGGACGCCTTCTCGGCGGCCGGTCTCGATCCCAACAAGCCGCCGACCAGCCTCGACGAGATCCGCACGATGTCTCAGAAGCTCACGAAGAGGGACGCCAATGGAAACGTCACCCAGTACGGCTTCTCGGCGGCGATTTACGGTTGGTTCCTCGAGCAGTGGACGGCGCGCAACGACCAGCAGTTCTGCAACAACGGAAACGGACGCGACAAGAACGCGACGAAGATGAACTTCGGCCAGCCGACGGAAGTCCAGGTGGTCGACTGGTGGAGCAAGATGGTCGCGGACGGGCTTGCCCTCAACACCGGCCGCTCGACCGGCGATGCGCAGAAGGCTTTCATCGCCGGCCGCGCCGCGATCATCGTGGAGTCAACCGGCGCCCTGCGCGGGTTCACCAACCAGGTCAAGTTCCAACTCGGCACGGGCTTCTGGCCCAAGGTCGACGCCAACACCGCGGCGGGCGGCCCGATCATCGGCGGCGCCTCGCTCTGGATCGGCAACAGCAAGCCGGCCTACGTTCAGAACGCGGCCTGGCAGTTCGTGAAGTTCCTCGAGCAGCCCGACAGCATGTCGTATTGGCACACCCACACCGGTTACTTCCCAACGGACAAGAAAGCCCTCGAGCAGGCGGACGACCAAGCGTGGGTGGCACAGTACCCGCAGTTCACAACAGCCATCACCCAGCTCCAGCAGACGAAGGTGGACAAGGCCACCCAGGGGTGCCTCCTTGGCGTCATGCCGCAGGCGCGCCAGGCCGCGGAGAACGCCATCGAGGCCGCCCTGACCAAGAAGTCGTCGCCCAAGCAGGCACTCGACGATGCAACTGCGGCGGTCCAGCCGGCCATCGACCAGTACAACCAGAGCGTCGGAGCCAAATAACCGAGTCGCGAGCGGGCGGGCGGCTCCGGAGTGAGCCGTCCGCTCTTGTTTCAGTAGCCTCGAGAGTGGTCGAACTCATTGACCAGGACTTCGCCATCGAGGTAGCGGCGAAGATTCTCGACGAACAGGGCGACCAGGCGATCGTTCTCCAGGGGCACGGTGCTCACCGAGTGGGGCGCGATGAGCACGTTCGGCAGGTCCCAGAGCGGGCTCGCCGAGGGCAGGGGTTCATTCGCAAAGACATCCAGGGCAGCTCCGCGCAGGCGGCCGGCCGCGAGAGCGTCCACGAGTGCAGCTTCGTCGACGAGCGAACCGCGCCCGATGTTGATGAGGACGGCGCGCTCCGGCAAGAGGCCGAGCCGGCGGCGGTCCATGAGGTGGGCGGTCTCTGACGTCGCTGGAGCGATGAGCACGACGAAGTCGGCGTCAGGCAGCACGGCATCCAGCTCTCTCGGTCCGGCAACCCGGGTGACCCCCAGAGGGACGGGCTGATCGGTCGACTTCCGGATGCCGACGACCTCGATTCCAAAGGCCGATGCCAGTTCTGCCACCCTCTGCCCTACCTTCCCGAGGCCGACGACGAGCAACCTGGTGCCGGCCAGTTCCAGGGCGCAGTACTTCTCCCAGTGATGCTCGGCCTTCCACCTCTCCAGCCGCGGCACCTCCTTCGTGAAGTGGAGGGCGGCGAGCATCACGAACTCCGCGAGGGCATGGGCATGGATTCCGGCGGCGTTGCTGACCCTGATCGGCGAGGCTGCCAGTCCGAGGCGTTTGACGAGCGGTCCGATGCCGGAGCTGGTCGCCTGCACCCAGCGCAGGTTCGGCGCCCGGTCGGCGAGCGCGTCGTCCGATTCCCAGTCGAAATCGAACATTACCTCCGCCCTGCCGACCTCTGCCCGCCACCGCTGCAACTGGTCCGCCGATAGGACTCGGTGGGGGCCGCGATGGTCGCCCACGAACTGCGGCGGGGGAAGGATATCCGGCTCGTAGATGACCTCCACGCGGTCTGGCTGGGCGGCGGCGATCCTGTCGACAAGATGCCTGTCGAGCCAGGACGCAATGAGGACGGGAACTCTGCTCACGACCATCAAGTCTGCCGGGCCGAGCGGTCCGCCGACGACCGTTGAACTGCCGGCAACTCGCGCGACTGGCCGAGGGACCTCCGGATCATCAAGTTCGAGTTTGGAGTTGCGATCGAGGCCCCCTGACCGCCCTGGCGCATCCTATGTGTCGATGGCCGCCGAGACACCGCTCGATCCCAATGCCGAGGGGCACCGCCATTCCGACGTTGTCGGGCACCTGCCCCGGCTGCACGACCTTGATCCCGCGAGCATCCGCGCCGAGGTCCGCCTGCCGCTCCGCTTCGGGGACGGTTATGAGGCGCTCGGCACGCTCTTCAGCTTCAACGGCCTGACCGACCGCAGGGAGCACGTTGCCATCGGCCTCGGCCCCCGCCAGGAAGTGGAGGTCCCACTCGTCCGCATGCACTCGGAGTGCCTGACGGGTGACGTGTTCGGGTCGCAGCGCTGCGATTGCGGCCCACAGTTGCGGGAAGCCGTGGAGCGCATCTCCGAAGCCGGCGGCTACCTCATCTACATGCGGCAGGAAGGTCGCGACATCGGCCTGTACAACAAGATCGACGCCTACGCCCTCCAGGAGCAGGGCCTCGACACGTTCGAGGCGAACCGGGCTCTGGGGTTACCCGACGACGCCCGCGACTACACGGCGGCGGCCCAGATGCTACATGCGCTCGACGTCGGCAAGGTCGACCTTCTCACCAACAACCCAGACAAGTCGATCGCCCTCGACGCTCTCGGTATCGAGGTCCGCAGGATGGTTCCGACCGGCCTCTTTCAGAACGACAGCAACCTGCGCTACCTGCAGACGAAGGCAACGGAAGGCCACACTCTCGACCTCTAGCGAGGGGTTCCGTGCTCCTGCCGGAGCGGCAGCGATAGGGTGAAAATGCTGCCTCGGCCGGCCTCTGATTCAGCCTGGAGGTCGCCGCCATGCAGGCGCGCCAGTTGCTGGCTGAGGTGCAGGCCGAGGCCGGTGCCCCCGATGTGGCTGTTCTCCGGGGTCAGGATGCGCCCGAAGCGCGAAAAGAGCCGATTCATGTCCTCCGGTGCGATCCCGAGACCGTTGTCCTCCACGCGCACGACGGCACTCCCGTTTGACGTACCGACCGTGCATTTGATGAGCCCGCCCGCCGGCGAGTACTTGACTGCGTTGTCGATCAGGTTGCCCGCGATTGTTGCGACCCGGGCTGCGTCGGCTTCGACGATAACAGGCTCTGGAGCGCGTTCCAGAAGGATGCTGATTCCGGGCGGCGCGAGCAAACCGGCGACCTCCACCACCTGGCGCACGATGGCGCCGAGGTCGACGTCCTGCGTGGCCAATTCCATCTGTCCTTCCTCGAGACGCGCGGCCTCAAGCATCTGGGTGACCTGGTTGTCCATCTGCGCGATCTTGCCGAGCAGGATCGGGAGGATCCTGCGGAGACCGTCGGCATCGAGGCTTGAATCGGCAACCATCGAGAGGTAGCCGCGGATGACGGCGATCGGTCCGCGGAGCTCGTGGGCGGCGAGGTTCAGGATGTGGCCCTTCATCTCCTCGAGCTCTCTCATCCGTTTAGCGAGTGCCCGCATCCGCGCCGCCTCCTCGGAACGCGCGGACGACAACTCGCCCGCGAGTTCGCGCTGCTGCCACACGAGTGCGGCGGTCGCCGCGGCAGCCTGGAGGACCGAAAGATCCTCCTTGCTGAAACCGCCGTCGCGCGTCGAGTCCAAGGCGGCGACCAGGCCAAGCCGCCGTTTGCCGACTGCCCAGGGCGCCGCCACGGCATCCCATGACCCAAGAGTTCCCAGCCACTTTCGGGAGGGACCCATTTCCGCGCCTGCCATATCAGGTCCGGCGCGAAACGACTCCCCACTCAAAACGATTCGCTCCGCGACGCCCCTGCCCCCCGGGCGGCAGGGTAGCGCGGTCACACCGGCGGCGAGGTCCGGGTCAATCCCGAAGGGCCTTTGGAGGAGCCGCAGCGACTTGCCCTCGAGGAGGAAGAAGCCGACCCGACGGGCCGAGACCAGCTCGGCCACAGCGGCGCTGAGGCGACCGACGAGTTCGGGCCGCAAGTCATCGGACGGTTCGATCTCGGCCGCCACCCTGTGGACCGCCTGCAGCGCCCGTTCAAGACCAACCTGCTCCACCGCGTCGTCCCAACGCGCGGGCCTTAAGATGCCCGCTTGCCTACTTCGGCGGCGGGCGAGGGGTCCACATAGAGCGGGCTCTCGCTGAGTGTGCTGCCGTTGAGAAAGACGACCGGGTGTGTCAGGAGTCCGCCATCGATCAGCTGTTTCCCGCTGAGAGTGGGCACGCCGTAGGTGCAGATGACCACAGCCGGGTAGGCCCGCACCGCGGCGTTGACCTCGGATTCGAAGGCCAGCAGCTCTGCCTCGTCCGGCCATCCGGGTGCGCCCCAGGCGATGAATCCGAGGAACCGGATGACGAATTTCCCCCGGGCGATACCGGCGTCAAGGGTGGCCGCGATGTTTTCAAGCAGCTGCTCCTTGGTCGGGGCGCCCGGGACCAGGGCCAGCGTGCCCCGCGCGATCGCCTCCGAGACATCGCCTTCGTAGCCCTCCTGGAGCCAGGAGAGGAGCTCCTCGTGGCGGCTCCTGTCCGCAAAGATCACGTTCAGCTCGCCGGCAGCGTCGAGGCCGGCGCGGAGAAACGCCAGCGTTCCCTTGAGGCTGGCCTCGTCCGAATAGTAGAAGCAGGCATGGGTGTGGAGAGGGACCGAACCGCGCGTCCATCCGAGGGCGACTTCGGGAACAGAAGCACTTACTTTATCGCCCATTCGGACCATCATAGAGCCGGCCTTGAACTCAGATGCGATCAGTCGTTTGGAAAGATGAATGGCGAGGGGTAGACAAGGGAGGCCGCCGCGATCGCGGCGCCGACGACGAGGCTGCCGATCACGAGCGAGCGTCGTGTGAACGCGGCAGGCGGCGTGGAGGAGAGCTCTGCGGTGACGGTATCGGCCGTCCGTCCGAGATGGCCGAGGACGTGGAGCCCCGTAGCGGCGATCCAGACGAAAAAGCTCGCCTTGTGAGCGCCGACCCACTCGCTGCCGAACCGAAGCCCGAAAAGCCACAGTTCAATGCCGGTGGCGAACACCACGACCGTCGACAGGACGACGATGGGCGCGAGGAGGCGCATGAAGAGCGGCGGTGGACCGGCGGCTTCGTAGCGCCGATCGCCGGCGTAATAACGCATGAAGCGACGGCCGGTGGTTCCCATTTTCAGGAGCGTTGGCGGGACCAGGACAAAGCCAAGAAGAAAGTGCTGCGGGAGATTTTGCTGCACGTCCAGGATCGTTATGCCGAGGAGCGCAAGAAGCACGAAGAGGAGCGCGCCTGTGAGAGCCGTGAGGCGGTTGTTGTTCGCAACCTCGGGGTCGATGGACTTCCCCGCTGGTTGAATTGAGGACTTTGGATGCAATCTTGGCGTACTCCCTGATTCGCCGTTGCGGCCGCCAGGTAAATCGGCAGGTACGAGGATCGTAGCCTTTCCTCGGCCACCGGCAAGGTCGCCGTCAGGGCCGAACCTGACCGTCACGGGCTCCCGCTTATGATGGCCCGATGATCAGAGCGGACCGGACGCGCCTTTGAGGGTCCTCAGTCCTCTCGTCCTGCTCCTCATCGTCGGCACCTCCGGCGTGCTGACCGGGCTGCGGTCCCGCCAGCTCTGGCGGGCGATGCTCAACGCCAGGCGGCCGGACCTGCGCTGGGACCATCTCGTGGATCGCTTCCGAGCGTTCCTGATCTACGTCCTCGGCCAGAAACGGCTACTGCGCTGGAAATACGCCGGGGTGCTGCACGTGCTCATCTTCTGGGGCTTCGTCGTCCTCATCACGGCCATTCTCCAGGCCATCGCCGAAGCTGCCTTCGTCGATTTTCGATTCGATCGCGTCCCGCTGGCGGGTCCGATCGCCCTCTTCCAGGACATCTTCTACGTGGCCGTCGTCGTCGGCGTCGCGATGGCGCTCGTCTCGCGCATCGCTTTCAATCCGCTGCGCTTCCGGGGGAGCCACAAGGGTGACGCCATCCTCATCCTCTGCTGGATCGCGACCCTGGTCACGGCGATGGAGCTCGACTACGCCACCAAGATCGCCCAGAACGCCCCCGAAGCGGTCGCGACGTGGCGCCCGGTCGCGTCGCTGATGGCGCGTCCGTTCCAGATGATGGGAGCCGACAGCCAGGCCCTCTGGATAACGCATGGCGCCTTCTTCTGGCTCCACCTGTCTCTCGTGTTCGGGTTCCTCGTCTATCTCGGCCGCAGCAAGCACCTGCACATCATCACCGCTGCCCCCAACGTCTTCTTCAAGACGACACTCCCGAAGGGGCGACTGCGTCCCCTCGACATCGAGGCCGTCATGAACGCCGACGACTCGCAGGGCGTCCATTTCGGGGTTGCGGCCAAGGAGGACTTCGCCTGGAAGGACGTCCTGGACCTCTACAGCTGCACCGAGTGCGGTCGCTGCCAGAGCTTCTGTCCCGCCTTCAACACCGGCAAGCCACTGTCGCCGAAAACGTTCATCACCGACCTCCGCGACAACGTGTTCGAAGACCTCGCCGGGGGCTACGCCAAGACAAAGCACGAGGCCTACGAACTGACGAGCAACCCGACCGTGACGCCCTCCGCCACGATGTGGGTCACCGGCGACCACGGACCGGATACGCGGCGGGATCTGGCCGGGCTCTTCCAGCCTTCCTACCTGAGTCCCGACGACGTCGAGAAGGCCGTGGCCGCCAACGGCGGCATCCGCCCTCTCATCAAGGGGACGATCAACGAGGAGACGCTCTGGTCGTGCACCACCTGCGGCGCCTGTATGGACCAGTGCCCGGTGTTCATCGAACACGTGCCCAAGATCATGGACCTGCGCCGGCACCTCGTCCTCGACGAGTCCCGGATGCCCAGGCAGGCGGAGTCGGCACTCCGCAACATCGAGAATGTCGGCAACCCATACGGCCTGCCCCACAACACTCGAGCCGAGTGGGCAAAGCATCTCCAGGTACCTCTGATCACCGAAAACCCGCGCGCGGAATACGTGTACTGGCTCGGTTGCGCCGCCTCCTTCGACGACCGTGCGAAGACGGTCGCGACCGCCCTTGTGAAGATCCTGAAGACGGCGAAGGTCGACTTCGCGATCCTCGGCTCGGAGGAGAAGTGCACGGGCGATCCCGCCCGCCGGATCGGAAACGAATACCTGTTCCAGGAGCGGGCCAAAGAGAACATCGCCACCCTCAACAAGCACCAGGTTCGGAAGGTGATCGCCTCCTGCCCGCACTGCTTCAACACGATCGCCAACGAGTACCCGGACTTCGGGGGCGACTACGAGGTCATTCACCACTCGCAGTTGATCGACCACCTCCTGAAGGAGGGCAGGCTGCAGCTGACAGAGGCCCTCAACGAGACGATGACTTACCACGACTCCTGCTACCTGGGTCGTTGGAACGACGTGTTCGCGCCTCCCCGGAGCATCCTCGAGCGCATTCCCGGGCTGAAGCTCGTGGAGATGGCGCAGAACAGGAAGGAGGGGATGTGCTGCGGCGCCGGCGGCGGCCGCTACTGGATGGAGGAGACCAAGCCACGCGTCAACCACGCCCGCGTCAAGATGGCCGTGGAAACGCAGGCGACCAAGGTCGCGACCGCCTGCCCCTTCTGCCTTGGCATGTTCGACGAAGGAATCGCTTCTCAACAGCTCGGGGAAAAGATCGCCGTCGACGACATCGCAGTCTACGTGGCAGCCGCGCTGGGCTCAGACCCCGCGCCGAAGGGAGCCTCGACCTCCGACGAGCCTCCGGCCTGACGCGGTCGTCAGGTCAGTTCTGGTCACGGCCGCTTGAGCCACTCCCCGACGACAAGCGACATGCCGGTGTCTCCCTCAACTCGGAAGCGCAGGCTCTCATAGAAACGAACGTGGCTCTCGGTAAAGAGCGCCACGTGGTGTCCGGGGACTCGTGAAAGGAGGTCGCGGACGACGGCTCCACCGATTCCCCGGCGCCGGTGAGCAGTCGCGGTCCAGACATCCACGAGATAGGCGTTGCAGACTCCGTCAGCAAGGAGGCGGGCGGCACCGACCACCGAGCCTCCGGCCCACGCGAGGGCGGTCGCGAAGCTGGCTTCGAATGATTGGCGGAGTTCGTCTGGGGCGCGGCCGTTGTCGAATCGATCGGCGGCCAACGACGCCTTGAGGGCGGACCAGTCGACCCCGACAAGGTCTCTTCGAACTTCGACGCCGATCTCCAAGGCGCTTCCAGAGTAACGAAAGCCAAAGTGGCGCAGGCGACGGGCGGAAGGCTAGGAAGAGGGCGCGATCGCCCTCGCCAGCAGGAAGGCCGCCGCGGCGGCAACGCTGCCGATGCCGGCAGTCTGGAAGGCGCTCTTGATCGCCTGCACCCCTGCCACCCGGCCCTTAATGTAACCAAAGACGAAGAGGGCGGCAAGGGTGCTCGCAATCGAGATCACGAGACCGGTCGACACCCGCCTCACCAGCATGTAGGGCACCAGGGGAAAGAGCCCGCCCACGACGTAAGAGGCCCCGATCGTGAGGGCGCTGGAGATCGCTCGACCGGCGACGGGGCGTTCAAGGCCAAGCTCAAAGCGCATCATGAAGTCGACCCACGACTCGGGCTGAGCGCGCAGTGCCGCCACCATCGGAGCAGCGGCCTCACGGGTGAGGCCGTAGGCCATCAGCGCCTCCTCGACCTCGGCCATCTCCAACTCCGGCTTCTCGCGAATCTCTTTCTGCTCGCGAAGGCGCTCGCGGTCGTAGTGCTCCACTTCGCTGTGGGCCGCCAGGTAGCCGCCGAGACCCATTGCGATGGACCCGGCGGCAACTTCCGCGAGGCCCGCCGTCACGATGATGCCAGTCGACTGGATCGCGCCCGAGATGCCGGCAGCAAGGGCGAAAGGGACCGTCAGGCCGTCGGACAGTCCGATCACGATGTCGCGGACAGTGGGTCCGCCACCGAAGTGAAGCTCGAGCTGCGGCAGTGGCGCTCGGAAGGTTCGCCGCCGCGGCCGCCCGCCGGGCGAAGAGGCGGGCGGCCGCGGGATCAATTCAGCTTGTCGGCGGTCACGCGCTCAGCGACCAGCACGGGTCGGTCGGCAGCGTGCATGACCTGGTGGTTGACGCTGCTCGCGAACAGGGCTCCCAGGCCCGACGGCCGCCGCGAACCCATCACGATCAGGTCGGCGTCCCAGCTGCGAGCCAGGGCCGTGATGTCCGTCGCGACACTCGACGAAGGCCTTGTGACCGTGCCCTCGGCAGTGATACCGGCCGCTCGCAACTGGCTGACGACACCGTCGACCAGCTCGGTCGCCTCTTCCCCGGGCTCGATCCAGGCTGCGCCCTCGCCGGCAGTGAAGAAGCGCACGTGCACGACCATGACCACGGCGCCTGTGCTCTTCGCGACTGAGAGCGCAGCTGCGGTCGCCGGTTCGGCGTCGTCGGGACCGGCCACGGCGACAAGGAGCCGCCGCACGGCGGGCCAGACCGGGTGTGACTTGCTGGCGCGGACGACGAGCACCGCGCAATCGCTGTCATGGAGCACGCGCTGGCTGACGCTGCCAAAGAGGAGCGCCTTGAAATCGTCGATACCGCGGGAACCGACCGCGATCAGGTCGGCGCCGAGCTCGGTGGCCGCGGTGACGATCGCCGCCGGGATCCTGGCCTTAGCGGCTGAATCGAGCCGGGTCGTCACGACAACTCCGCGCTCGGTGATCCGGGCCGCGACCGCATCGACGAGGGTGCGTGCCTCGGCCAGGGTCTCGACATCCCAGCGCCCGTTCGAGGAGTGGACCTCCAAGTTCCAGACATGCATGACCTGCACTTCGGCCCCGGTCGAGGCGGCCAGTGCTGCGACCGGGTCGACGGTCGCCATCGAGTGCTCCGAACTGTCGACTGCCAGGAGGATCCGGGTGAACTTCTTGAGCGCTGAGGCTTCTTTCATGGCTCCTCAGCATCGACCGGCGGAGCCCGCGGGAAGGAGTGCCGAAAGGCTCGGTGCGGCCGGGCCATTGGTCCCGTAAAGGCCATCTCGAATCCTGTTCACTCACAGGACACCGAAGGTGTTCTCGGTTACAGGAGCGAGATAAAATGGAAAAAGCGGAACAGCGGCTCGAGAAGGACCCCGATCGGGTGAGCGAAGGCGCCCCGCAACTCGGCGGTTCACTCGCCGAAGCGCGTCGCGGGCATGGCCGGCGGACCTTCGACCCTGAGCCTGAGGTACTGGACGAGCACACCTGTTTCTTCCTCCTCCAATCTCGCAACCTGGGCCGAATTGCTTTCAACATCGATGCGCAACCGGAGATCTTCCCGGTCAACTACGCCATGGAGGGCAGGATCGTGGTCTTCCGAAGCGGGCTGGGCAAGAAATTGGATGGCGTCCCGCGTACCCCGGTCGCTTTTGAGGTGGATAGCTGGGAGCCTGAGCTGGGCATCGGCTGGAGTGTCGTGATCAAGGGCCGGGCCGAGGAGGTCACGGCCAATCCGGGTCGAACCGCCGAGCACCTCCGCCGGGCGCGAATAGATCCGGTCGCACCGGGCGAGCGGTGGCATTGGCTGGCGATCCGGCCTTCCGAAGTCACGGGTCGACGATTCCGCGTGCAGCCCGAGACGGACCAGGGGCGTGCGTAGAATCCGTTGAGCGCGCCTCAAGGCAGATTCCTATCGCCGCAACCAGCCGTTCGGGAAAGTGCCCGGGTCTCGAAGGTGGGTCGGAATGATCGATGTCGACATCCATCACGATTGCGCCGGGGATGGCCGCGGCGAGATGGCGCTGCCGCTCCGGGGGGACCAGGCCGTCACGTGTCGTGACGAGGACAACGACGGGAAACCGCAACCGGGTGAGCCAGGGCTCAGCGTTGAAACCACGGAGCGCGGCAAGTGCCTGCGAGAGATGAACGATGGACGTGTGACTCAGCTCCTCGTGGATCCAGCGATTGCGCACCGGGTCCTCGCCGAGAATCGACCTTGCACCCCAACGCAGGATTGGCTTCGCCGCCACCGTCGCCACGCGCCCGGCCGCGCGCAGGAGCCAGTCCGGTGGGATGCCCGGCCAACTGGCCTGCGTGGCCATCAGAACCAGGCCGAGGACCTGATCCGGATGGCGTCGTGCAAATGCCATCGCCATCGAAGCGCCCATCGAATGCCCGGCAACGACGACTTTCCCAGTTCCTGAATCCCTGACCAGACGAGCGGCCATTTCGGTGACGCCTTCAATCGTGAAGGGGACATCTCGGGCTCCCCTGCCGTGCCCGGCAAGGTCGGGCGCGAGGACTCGATATCCGGCCGCCACCAACGGCGCATAGACATGAGACCAGTTGAGTTCGGATGTACCGGCCCAACCGTGCAGCAGAAGAACGGTCGCCTTCTCCGTTCCCGCCGGCCGCTCATCCCGGTACCTACCGAGGCCGCTTCCGGGTTTGCCGAAGTGGAAGTCTGGAATTTGGCCGCCGTCGACCACTTTTCGCTGCGAGCTGCTGAATCGCCCCGCAGCGACCCGAATCAGTAGAACGATTCGAGTCCTAAGCTTCGAGATTCTTGATCGTATGGTCAAGGCAGGCCGCGATCTCCGAGGTATCGAAAGTCTCGCCAGGCTTCGCCTGTAGTCGGAGACTGATTCCATCGCCCGAGTAGTCGATGTCCAGCGACGCCAGCTTCTTGTACTCGTCGGTAGGGCAGGAGCACTGACCAGCCTGGCAGTCACCGATGGCCTGCAGTAGTTTCGCTGCCTTGCCGCCAACATCGGTCACCTCGACCGCGACGCCGGATTCAACTTCCTCAATTCGGTACTGGGCCATCCCGCAAGTCTAAATTCGGCGACGGCCGGACCAGAAGGGCCTGATGGCCCCCGCTCGCCGGGACCGTCGGATCTCCCGGGAGGACACGGCCGGACGTCCCGACAACATGGGGCCGAAATACCCACGGGAATCGAGGGGTCAACTCCTAAAGTTCCGGCAATGGCTCAGTCAACCTCGCGAACGTCCGACTCATCTGAAATGACCATCACTCACTGGACAGGAGGTACGGAGCTGTGACACGAGGTGGCCCCGAATGAGCTACGACTCTCTGGTCATCGCCGCCCACGCCGATGACGCCGAAACACAGATGGGCGGCACGCTTGCCAAGCTCGCCGCCGATGGCCATCGAAGCCTGCTTATCGACCTGACCGACGGGGAGCCGACGGATTTTGCGGAACCCGGCGTTCGAGCCCGGCAGGCGGCGGATGCGGCTGCGATCCTGGGCGTCGACAGGATCTCCCTGGGCCTCCAGGATCGGCTGCTTTCGGATTCACAGGAGCTGCGCCTCCGGTTGGCCGGCCTCATCCGGGAGCATCGGCCGCGCTGGGTCTTCGGAACCGGCGAGGCGTGTGTCCACCCGGACCACGCTGCCTGCGTGGGGCTGACGAGGGCGGCCACCTTCCTGGCCCGTCTGCGCAACTGGGACCGGGTGCCTGGTGGCGAGGAAGTGGCCGAGCACGAGCCATGGGCGGTGGAGCGGCTCTTCTTTCCTCACTGCAAGATGGAGCCGCCGTGGTCCCGGTTCGCCTTCGCGGTGGATGTCAGCGGCTTCTACGACGCCAAGAGGCGAGCACTGGCGGCTTACACGTCCATCTTCCAGGCCGAGGGCGATCCGCTCGTGACTCTTTACGAAGCCGAGGATCAGTACTACGGGCGTCTCTGCGGGGTTGCCTTCGCCGAGATCTATCGCAGCGCTTCGCCCCTCCTGGTTCGCGACCCGACCCTATTCGAGCCGGCGATCCACGGCTGACGGGTCCGCGCCGGGCTCGGCGCCAATCATTTTTCAGGCGACTTGGACAGGCGATCCGCCACTCGTGCCAGCCGCGCAGCCGCATCGTCTGCCACGGCATCCAACTCGGCATTGCCGACCAGACCAAGAGCGGCCTTGGGATCCAGGAAGGACACCCGCGAACCGGCCTCCGGCCGCTGCTCGACGACCACGTTGCAGGGCAGCATCAGGCCGATCATTGGTTCCGCCAGCAGGGCGCGGTGCGCCAGCGAAGGGTTGCAGGCTCCCAGGATCTTGTAAGGCCTGAACTCTGCGCTCAGCTTCTCGCGCAGTGTGCTCCTGACATCAATCTCGGTCAGAACGCCGAAGCCCTCCTCCTTGAGGAGTTCTTTGACCCTCACCTCCGCCTCTTCAAAGGACAGGAGCGTGTCGACGCTGAAGCCATAGGGAGTCGTCGCCATCACGCCACCTCTCCTTTCACAAGGTCCATCACTGCGTTTACGAACTGCGCCTCCGGCAGCGCTCCGACGAAGGCGCCCGCTCGGTTTACCACCGTTCGCGGCACGCCCTGGACTTCGTAGCGTCGGGAGAGCTCCGGAAATTCGTTCGCCTCCACCACGACCGAACGCACTTTCGGAGAGGCGATCGCCATCCGGTTCGCCATCGAAGCCGCTCCCGGGCAATAGGGGCAGCTGGGAGTTACGAAGACCATTACCTCGACCTCGTCTTCGAGCCCGGCCAGCCGCTCGCTGTGCTCTGCGGCCAGACCGTCAGAGTGCCCAGAGACGCGCTCGACGGCGTCTAGAAGGGAGGAGAACTCGTAACCTGCCGGCAGACCCTGAAAAGTGATCCGGGGGAGTTCGCCGGGAGCGCCGACGGTCAGGGAAGGAACGGCTTCGACCTCCGACGATTCCAGGCTCACGTCGACCACCGTCAGCTGCACATGGTCAGGAGCTGCGGAAGCCAGGGCGCGGGCCAGCTCCTCGGCTGCCTCACAGGTCTGGCAGCCCATCCCCCCGGGCAATACCAGGCGGCTGGTATCCGGTCTCCGATAGAGCCGGATCTCAACAGGCCCCGTCAGGCTGTCGGCCAGGCGCTCCCGGAGCTGCCCCATCGTTTTCTCATCAATCAAAGCCATTTCGTAATTCTCCTCTAGGAATGTCGGGTCTTGGATTGTCAGGAACGGATCTCTGCCAGGGCCTGAAGGCCCCGATTCAGCCGTTGAACGATCTCGGGCCCGAGGTTCGCATCGTCCAGACAGGCGCGGAGGTTGCTGGCAACCAATCGATGATTGAGCCGGTCGGCGGCGCCACGCAGCGCCGACAGCTGGCGCACGACCTCGTGGCAGGAACGGCTCTCCTCGATCATCCGCTGGATCCCACCGGCTTGACCCTCGATTCGACGAAGGGCACTGATCAGTTCGGCTGGGTTCTCATACTCCACACCCAACTATACCCCCGGGGGTATATGACTATTCCACAGCGCCGGAGGTCCTCCACGATGCTGTTGATCTTCTCTTCATTCATGACCATCCGCGATCGCCCGGGCGAGGTCCCGTTCAGTGATGATGCCGACTACCTGGTCGCCTGCGACCAAAACCAGGGCGCTTACCCGCCGGGCTTGCATCAGGACCGCCGCCTCGGCGATGGACTGTCGCGGGTCCGCGGCGATGACGCTGCGGGACATCAGTGTCTCGACGGTGACGGGTGGCTTGAATATTCGGCGGCGCACGTTCATCTGAATCACCTCTAGCCCATCGTGCGTCCGCAGGAGCTCGGCATGACGGGCCGAAGGTCCTGCCAGTGGCAGGGCCATGGCACCGCAAGCGAGTTCGCCGGTTACCGAGGTTTCCGGGGCGATCACCGCGGCTCGCGGGCGCTGCGCCCGACAGCTAATGAAACTGCGGGAACCCGGCTGGCGGCCGGTGCGCCCTGCTAGCCCGGTGTGCGGGTGTGGCGGGCGAGGTAGGCGGCTGCTTCCGCGCGCCGGGCGACGTCCAGCTTCGAGAGGATGCTCGAGACGTAGTTCTTGACCGTCTTCTCGGCGAGCTTGAGCTCCTCCCCGATCTGGCGGTTGGTCCGTCCATCGGCGACCAGCGTCAGGATCCGCTCCTCCTGGGCCGAGAGCCGGGCGAGGCGCTCGTCGGAGAGCATGTGCTTGCCCTTGCGCAGGCGGTCGAGGACGCTGCTTGTGACGGCGGGGTCGAGGAGGCTCTGCCCGGCGCCGACGGCACGCACGGCCCGGATCAACTCGCCACCGCGGATCTGCTTGAGAACGTACCCGGAGGCGCCCGCCATGATCGAGGCGAACAGTGCCTCGTCATCCGCGAAGGAGGTCAGCATCAGGACCTTTGTCTCCGGGCGCTGGGCGCGGATCTCGCGTGTCGCCTCGATCCCGCTGCCGTCTGCCAGCCGAACATCCATGACGATCACGTCGGGCCGGTTGGCTGCCGCTGCCCGGATTGCGTCGGAGGCGGTGCCCGCCTCGGCCACCACCGAGATCTCGCCGGCCGCTTCGAGCAGGGCGCGTACGCCGCTCCGGACCACCTCGTGGTCATCGACAAGCATCACTCGCAGCCGCCGGGCGCCGTCGCTGGTGGTTTCCTCCATTGAGGCTGTAGTTTCTCAGGTCGGCGGATTTGGCGGGGGCCTGAACGTCCCGCGCCAGACATGGGTCCTTCTCTCAGTGAAGAGAGGAGGCCCGGCGGTGGCGGCTAGAATTCCGGCTGGCTGTGAAAAATCGAGGCTCCGACCAGGTCGAGATCAGCCAGTCCCTCCTTGACGCTCTGCCGGATGGGATCGTGGCGGTCGACGCCCAGGGCGCGATCAGACTTGCCAGCCGAGAGCTGATCAAGCTCTCGGGCTACTCGGCCAAGGAGTTGCTCGGCACGCCGGTCGAGACGCTGATCCCCGCGCGCTATCACGCCGTGCACGCCCGGCATCGAGCCGGCTACGGCGCCGCCGGCCACCCGATCAGGATCATGGGCAGCGGGCTGGAGATCGTCCTCCTGGCGAAGGACGGTACCGAGATCCCGGTCGACATCGCTCTCAGCCCCTTGGAGACGGCGGCGGGCACCCTGGTGGTCGGCGCAGTGCGCGACGCGCGCGAACGGGTCGCCCGCGAGCAGGAGCTCCGCGACGGCCGGGAGCTCTTCCAGCTGCTCATCAATGGCGTGCGCGACCACGCGCTTTACATGCTCGACGCGGAGGGCAGGGTTGCAAGCTGGAACTCGGGTGCGGAGCGGATCAAGGGCTATCCATCGGAAGAGGTCGTCGGTCGCTCCTTCAGCATCTTCTTCATCGACGAGGAGATCCGCTCCGGGAGGCCGGCCGAGATCCTGCGAATCGCTGCGGAGACCGGCCAATTCCAGGAGCAAGGATGGCGGGTTAGGAAAGGTGGCGTCCGCTTCTGGGCGGATATCGCGATCACCGCCCTCCACGATGAGAGCGGGAAGTTGCGCGGCTTCTCGAAGGTGACACGCGACATCACCGAGTTCAAGCGAGGACAGGACCGGCTCCAGGCGCTCCTCGAGATCGGCCAGTCGATCCTCGCCGGTGAACGCTCGGACACGCTCCTGGCAACGGTCTGCCGCCGCGCGCGGGAGATGGCGGGGGCTGCCATCGCCACCCTCTCGATGCCTGCGGGAGATGGGTCGAACCTCTCGATCCAGGTTGCCGACGGAGTGGGAGCCGAACTGCTCGAGGGCATGCTGATGCCTTTGGATGGGTCACTGGCCGGCGAGGCCTTCCGGACGGGTCGCTCCGTGAACGTGGCCGACCCCGGGGCCGATCCGAGGTCCCATGCGCCCGCGATCCAGGGAGGCGGCTTCGGACCCACGCTGGTGGTACCCCTGGAGGCGGGGGGGCGTGTTTTCGGTGCCCTGGCCGTCGCCAATGAGCCGGGCGATGCGGCGTTCCGGCCCGATCAACAGCAACTGGTGGAACTGTTCGCCGCCCAGGCCTCGGTGGCCGTCGAATACTCTCGCGTTCGGGACGAACTGGGCCGTCTCGCCATACTCGAGGACCGGGAGCGAATCGGGCGCGAGCTCCACGATGGCGTCATCCAGTCCCTCTTCGGCGTCGGGATGAGCCTCCAGGCGACCGCGCTCGCCGCGGAGCCAGAGGTCTCAGACCGGATCGACAAGGCCGTGACCGAGATCGACAATGCGATCCGCGACCTGCGCAACTACATCTTCGGGCTGCGACCCGGCATCCTCGCCGACCGCCAGCTCGACCAGGCGATCCGCCGCCTGGCACACGACGTGGCCGAGGAGTCGGGTCTGACGGTGGTGGCAGACGTGGATCCGAGCCTTGCCGCGCGGCTCTCCCCCATCGCGGGTGACATCATCCAGCTGGTCCGTGAGGCGGTGTCAAACGCAGTTCGCCACGCCGGCCCGGGAACCTGCCGGGTCACCCTCGCCGAGGAGTCCGGCTGGGCTGTTCTCGAGATCGCCGACGACGGCCGCGGCTTCGATTCGGGCGTCCCCAGCGCTGGCGGCCAGGGCCTGCCCAACCTCCGCGAGCGGGCCGAGGCGCTGAAGGGATCGATGGAGATCGAGACCACACCGGGACAGGGCACGACGGTGCGCATCAGGCTCCCGCTGTGATTCCCTCAAGTCCCTCACGAAGCGGGTCGAAAGACCCTTAAACCGGCCTCTGGCGAGGAGCTATCGTCGGTACAGATGAACGCCCAGAAGGCCCCCAAAGCAGGCCGCAGCGTCAGCGATGTCATGACCGGCAATCCGATCACGGTTAGCCGGTCGACTTCGTTCAAGGAGATCGTGCACCTGCTGCTGACTCACCGGATCAGCGCGGTGCCAGTCGTGGATGCCGCGGGTCGGCCGATCGGCATCGTGTCCGAGGGCGATCTGATCCTCAAGGAGGCCAATCCGGACCCCGACGAGGGTCACCGCCTTTTCGAGGGTCCGAGCCGGCGCCGCGATCTCGCCAAGGCGGCAGGCCTGTTGGCGGCCGACCTGATGTCCAGCCCGGTCCACACGGTGCCGGCGGCGGCAGGCCTGGGAGAGGCGGCTCGCCTCCTTCATGCGAAGGGTGTGAAGCGACTCCCGGTCGTCGACGACGACGGATTGCTGGTGGGAATCGTCAGCCGCGGCGACATGTTGACCGCGTTCCTGAGGCCCGATGCGGAACTGGTCCTCGACGTTCGCGAGGAGGTGATGGTGCGAACCCTCTGGATGGATCCGGACCTGGTCACGGTGACGGCGGTCAACGGGGTCGTCAACCTGGACGGCGTGGTTGAGCGGAGGAGCGACATTCCCATCCTGACCCGCCTGATCCGCGGCGTCGACGGGGTGGTCGGGATCAAGAGCTCGCTCACCTATCGATTCGATGACACCCGTGGGATGGACGCCCAATCCCTCGGCCTCTCGCGAAGCCTGCGCTGAACTCGGCCGGGACTTCCGACCTGAATCCCCTGGGCCCTTCGGCCCTCGGCGCGAAGCGGCTACCGGAGATCCTGCTACCGCGATGAAAACACAATCGGCATCCGGCGGGAAGTTCAGCAAGATTCTGTTCGCGGTCGACGGCTCGCCTCATTCGACTGGAGCGGTCGACGCCGTCGCGACGATCGCCAAGGCCTCCAAGGCTGAAGTTCGCGTACTTCATGTCCTTTGGGACGTCGAAACCCTCACCGAGGCCGACGAACTTGTCGACGGCATCGCCCGCCAGTTGGCCGCCGCCGGGGTCGCTGCCACCCCAGAGGTCATCAAGACCGCGGAGAAGACGATCCCTGATGCGATCGCCGAGGCGGCGCGCCAGTGGTCGGCCGACCTCGTCGCCGTCGGCTCCCGCGGCCGCTCCGACCTCGGGGGACTCTTCCTGGGCAGCGTCAGCCACCGGGTGCTCCACAAACTTTCGCGTCCGGTTCTGATCGTCCGGACGCCCACCGACAAGCGGCGCGGCCCACACCTCCAACGGGTGCTCCTCGCCGTTGCGGGCGGGGACGAGGTTGCGCAGGCCGTCGAGGCCGTCAGCACGATCGCGCTCGCCGCCGGTGCCACTATCAGGGTCCTCCATGTGCGCAACCAGACCGCTGGTGAAGGCATGGCGTGGATTGAGACAGAAGAGGACGCCGCGGCGATCATCGACACCATCCTTACCAGGCTCCTCGTGGCAGGCGTCAGCGCGGAGACGGAGGTTGCCGGTCCGTCCTCTTTCGTCGCCCGGGACATCGCCGAGGCCGCCAGGGAGTGGGACGCCGACCTCATCGTCATGGGCTCCCGAAGGCTCTCGGAGCTGGGCGGGCTGGTCGCCGGCAGCATCAACCACGAGGTGATCCACCTCACCGATCGCCCCGTGCTGGTCGTCGAGAAGAGCTGAGGCCGATCGAAGCGGCACCTGCCACGTGGGGATGCGAGTCCGACGCTGGAGTGGGGGCAAAAAGAGACTCCGGCGGGCGCTGCCCGCCGGAGTCGGTGAACCGCTGTCGCGTCAGACCTAGAGGGCCGGCACGAGCTTGGCGGCTGCCTTCACCTTGATCGTGGCCACCTCCCGCCTCCAGGCAAGGAGCTCGAAGGCCAGGGCGAAGAGGACGACGAGTGCCGCCAGCAGGAGGCCGGCACCGCCGTAGGTCGTATAGGTCGCGAGAGTCGACCAGCCCCACGCGTTGAGGAGCATGTTGCGCAGGGCCTCGCCCTGGAAGAGGGATGTTTTCTGGCCGGCCAGCTTGGCGTTGGTCGGGTCCTTCTGTGCTGCCGTGGCTACCTGCGCGTAGCTCTGGCCGCCGGCGATGGTCTTGAGGTGACGCCCGATGAACCCATCCGCATATGCCTTGGCGGTAATGCCGTTGTCGACGGGAAGTCCGGCGTACTGGGTGATGTCACTGAATTCCGCGGGGTCGAGCGCGCCGCCGGCGACGACTGCCGAAGCGGGCGGGAAGAAGATCTGCTGGGCCGTCAACTGATCGTGGATCGTGGTGTTGACGAAGTTGCCCTCGTTCATGAGAAAGGCCGCTGCCGATCCCAGGACGATGATCAGGACCGCCTGGATGGTCATGATCCGCCATCGAATTGCCTTGTTCACTTTCGTGTCCTCCTAGTTGGGCCCGGTAGGAACCCTCATTCGTGGATTGCAGCGGTCAGAAACTGGGTCGATGACCTGGTTGCCTGCTGTTGTCTCACCTAGTCAAGCGGTCACGGCCGAGTACGCCGAATGCCTAAGGGCCCCCGTTCTGGGGGTCTTACGGGCCCTTCTTCATCTCCTTGGTCCGACCAGACCGCGTGTGCAATCGGTACCGTCGACACTTTTTTTTGCCCGCGGTAGGACCCGAGGGCCCTTCGAGGAGGGGACCATTGGTCCTGTTGAGGGACGTGCCCCGGTCGTACCTTGATGACAGCGAAAGGAACCCCCGGCAGGCCAGGCAGCCTCAACATCTGAGATGACAATTCGACTGCACCTGAGCGCCGGGGAATCCCTTTCGCGTTTTCTTTTCTCGGCGGTCTCGCGGGAGATGGAACGGAACCGACCCGTCACCACACCCGGCGCTTGCTCAGCGCAAACCCGGCAGGCCGGGGAAGCCTAGTCTTCGACCGAACAATGCAGGTCCCAGAAATCAGGTCCCAGAAATCAGGTCCCAGAAATCATGTCCGCCGAAATGATGTTCGCGAAATGGTGTTCGCAAGGACCGCGGGTTAGGACGTTGGGAGTCGAAGGAAAGTCGGACGGGACCGCATCACCGTCGGCCGTCTACCCCAGCTGGAGGGAGGCGGACGTCGTCCTCCGAGACGGCTCCACGCTCCATCTGCGCCCCACTCGCCCCGGCGACCATGCCGACCTGGTCGACTTCTACTCCCGCCTCTCGCCCGAGTCGCGCACCTTTCGCTTCTTCAGCGGAGGCGGCAACTTCGGAGACGTCGTGACCAGGCTGCTAGACCTTGACTACCGGCGTCGCTACGGGCTGGTGGCCACCTCCGGTCGCGACGCCAAGCTGGTCGCCCACGCGTTCTACGCCGCCGGTGTTGTCGATCGTGCCGAGGTCGCGCTGGCGGTCTCCGACGAGCTCCAGGGCAAGGGGGTCGGCACCATCCTCCTCGGCCACCTCGCCCAGGCTGCGGAGGCGGCCGGGATACCTGAGTTCGAGGCCGAGGTGATGTACGCCAACGACAAGATGACCCAGGTCTTTTTGGAGAGTGGCTTCCCGGTCCGCCGCAAATTCATCTCGGGCAACATCCACTTCGAGTTCCCCACCGAGCTCTCCGGCGATGCGCTCGAGCGCTTCGAGAGCCGGGAGAGAACAGCCGCTGCCGCCGCCCTTCGGTACGTCCTCGAGCCGAAGTCGGTTGCGGTGATCGGCGCCTCCCGCTCGCAGGAAAGCGTCGGCGGCCGAATCGTGCTCAATCTCCTCGAGGCCGGCTTCAAGGGGCAGCTTCACCCCGTCAACAGGTCAGCCGTGACGATTCAGGGCCTCACCGCTTTCGCCTCGATCGGCGACGTGCCCGCTCCGGTCGAGATGGCCGTGATCGCGATCCCGGCGGCCGAGGTGGTCGAGGTCGCCCGGCAGTGCGCCGCGTCCGGGGTCCGGGCACTGGTGGTGATCTCGTCGGGGTTCGGCGAGGCCGGCGCTGAAGGAGTCGAGCGCCAGCGCGAGCTGCTGGCGGTCTGCCGGGAATCGGGCATGCGCCTGGTCGGTCCGAACTGCCTCGGCGTTCTCAATACGGCGCCCGCAGTCCGGTTGAATGCAACCTTCGCAATACCGCTCCCGCCCCCAGGGAGCGTCGGGTTCATGTCTCAGAGCGGCGCCCTCGGGATCTCGGCCGTCTCCTTTGCAGCCGCGCGCGGCATCGGCATCTCGACCTTCGTTTCCGTCGGCAACAAGGCCGACATCTCCGGAAACGACCTCCTCCAGTACTGGGAGCAGGACTCCCAGACCAAGGTCTGCCTGCTCTACCTGGAGTCCTTCGGCAATCCTCGCAAGTTCGCGCGAGTCGCCCGCAGGGTCGCCCGTCAGAAGCCCATCGTGGTCGTCAAGAGCGGACGCTCACCCGCCGGCAGCCGAGCCACCTCGTCGCACACAGGGGCGCTGATCGCCGACTCCGACCTCACAGTCGACGCGCTTTTCAACCAGGCCGGTGTGATCAGGACCGACACCGTCGCCGAGCTTCTCGACGTGGCGGCCCTGCTGGCCGGCCCCGGCGCCCCCACCGGCCCCCGGGTTGGGATCGTCACCAACGCCGGCGGGCCCGGCATCCTGTGCGCCGATACGCTCCAGACCGGCGGTCTCGAAGTGCCGGCCTTCTCGCCCGGCCTGCGCAAGCGCCTGGCCGGATTCCTCCCGGGCCACGCCTCCTCTCTCAACCCGGTTGACATGACCGCCGCCGCCAGCGGCGACCAATACCGGCAGGTGCTGAACGAGGTCGCCGCCTCCGGCGAAGTCGATGCCCTGGTGACGATCTTCATCCCCCCGATGATCACGGCCGCAAGCGAGGTGGCGGAGGCGGTGCGAGCGGCGGCGAAAGCGACCGCGTTGCCCCTGCTTGCCGTGTTCATGTCAGCCGGCGGTCCTCCGCAGTCACCCGACGACGAGGTCGCGATCCCCACCTACTCCTTCCCGGAAGAAGCCGGCCGGGCCCTGGTTCACGCCGCTCGCTATGCGGTCTGGCGCCGCGAACCCGAGGGTACGGTACCGGTGCTGGAGGGAATCCGGCGCCCGGAAGCGGATGGGTTGCTCGCCCACCGCCTGGCCGCGGGAGGAGGTTGGCTCGAGGCCGAGGAACTGGCCGCCCTGCTTCAGTGTTACGGGCTACCGCTGGCTGAAAGTCGAGTCGCCCGGTCCGCCCGGGAGGCTGGCCGCTTCGCCGCCGAAATGGGCGGCCTGGTGGCAGTCAAGGCGATCGCGAAGGGTCTCCTGCACAAGACCGAGGTGGGAGCCGTGCGACTCGACCTCCGCGGTGGCGCGGCAGTCCGCCGGGCGGCCGGGGAGATGACCGCGCGCATGCGTCCCGGGGGTCTGGAAACCACCGGCTTCATCGTCCAGCGGATGGCGCCCGCCGGGGTCGAAATGCTGGTGGGCGTCGTCCACGACCGCCACTTCGGTCCCGTCGTCGCCTGCGGCGCCGGCGGCACCCAGGCCGAGCTCCTGAGGGACGTCAGCCTGCGCATCACTCCACTCAGCGACCGCGACGCTGCCGCCATGATCCGCTCGCTTCAGACCTTCCCCCTCCTGGAGGGATTCCGAGGCGCGCCGCACGCGCGCGTCGAGGCCCTCGAAGATGTCCTCCTCCGCGTCAGCGCTCTGGTCGAAGACCACCCTGAACTGGCCGAAATGGACCTCAACCCGGTCGTGGTCGGACCCGCGGGTGCTGTCATCATCGATGCCCGAGCCCGCGTCGCAGAACCGGAGGCGCCCCGTCCACTGATCGCCCGGTAGCGGCTGATGGGCCTCCAGCGTCCGGGACTTTCGGCACGGACCTGGCAACTCCGAAGAGCGCAGCCTCGTAATGGCGGATGACGCCCAGCCCAGCCCGCTCCCCGGCTACGGAGAAAGCGAAGCCATGAAAGCACTTGTTTATCACGGACCCGGACAGCGATCCTGGGACACCGTCCCCAACCCGACGATCCAGAGCCCGACGGACGCCATCGTGAAAATCGACACGACCACCATCTGCGGAACCGACCTCCACATCCTCAAGGGCGACGTCCCCGCCGTGAAACCAGGCACGATCCTCGGCCACGAGGCAGTGGGGACCATTGTCGAGACCGGCGCGGCGGTGACCAACTTTCAGATCGGAGACCACGTACTGATCTCCTGCATCACCTCCTGCGGCAGCTGTCGCTTCTGCAAGGAGGCCCGCTACGGCCAGTGCACCGGCGGCGGTGGCTGGATCTTCGGGCACCTGATCAATGGGCTGCAGGCGGAATACGCTCGAGTGCCCTTTGCCGACAACTCCCTCTACAAAATCCCATCCGGCCTGACCGACGAGCAGGTCCTCTTCCTCTCCGACATCCTCCCGACCTCATTCGAGATCGGCGTCCTCAACGGCGGCGTGCAGCCTGGCGACACCGTCGCCATCGTGGGGTCGGGCCCGATCGGTCTGGCCGCCGTGTTGACCGCCAAGCTCTACACCCCAGGCCGGATCGTGGTGATCGACATAGTCGACGCCCGCCTGGCTAAGGCCAGGGAGTTAGGCGCCGATGTGACCATCAACAACGGGCGCGAGGACGCAGTCAAGATGGTCATGGAACTGACCGGCGGCCTCGGCGCGGACGTGGCGATCGAGGCAGTTGGCGGCCGCGCCACCTTTGAGCTGGCAGCTGAGCTGATCCGCCCGGGTGGGACCCTCGCCAACGTCGGCGTCCATGGCAAGCCGGTGACGCTCCACCTCGAGAGCCTGTGGATCAAGGACATCACCATCACCACCGGGCTCGTGGACGGCCGCACCATCCCTCAACTCCTCTCCCTTATCCAGAGCGGCCGCCTGGATCCCACCGTCCTGACCACCCATCGCTTCCCGATCGCAGAAGCGATGACGGCTTACGACGTGTTCGCGGACGCCGCCAACACCCAGGCGCTCAAGGTCGTCCTCGAGGGCACACCGGTTGGCACCGAGTTCCAGCCGAAGGTCCCAGCGACCACGTCCCTCTGACCTTTCCTATCCAGCCGGCCGGGGTGTTCGCCGCCCCGGCCGGTGCGTCGGCCCACCAGCCTGATGAGAGGACCCAAGGGTATTTCGGACTCGAACACCCGGGTCCTCTGGCCCTGGTCCGAAGGCTCCGGCGATCCTACGGTGGGGGTGCAGTCCGATAACACCGTGATCGGAGGTCACCGAAATGATATGGCGTTACTACAACGGCTGGAGCTGGCTCGTGATGACGGGACTGATGTTCCTCTTCTGGGGTGGCGTCGTCGCCCTTATCGCCTGGGCCTTCCGGACTTTCGCCGGTCCCGGGCACGGCGCCGATCCGGAGATCGACGCCCTCCGACAGCGGCTCGCATCCGGCCAGATCAGCCAGGGCGAAATGGAGAACCTAAAAAAGGCACGCCAAGGGTAGACCACCGCATCGGCGGCGCACTCAGCGCGAGCGCGTCACGACCAACACATCGGAGTAGTCGTCAGTCCAGACCATCTGGCCGGATGCGAGCATCGGATACACCCAGCCTCCGGTGGCGGCCAACCTGTCGAGCGATTCCCCGGCGGGTGCCAGCACCAGCCAATCGGAAGGAAACTTGCCCGTGGCCGCCTGATCGGCCGACACCGAGGCGTCCACCTTCGCCAGGGCGTTGAGTCCGAGGCTGGAGGCTTCGGCGGCGAGGACTGAGCGAAGGTTCAGGTACTTGTTGGAGACGTTGACGAGGAGCAGGCCCGCAGGCGCCAGCCGGTCCAGGTAGAGCTGGATGGCCTGTCTCGTCAGCAGGTGGGTCGGAACGGCGTCCGAGCCGAATGAATCCACCACCACGAGGTTGAACTTCGTCCCGCCGTCCATCGCAAACGCAGTCCGAAGGCGCAGGGATGCGACCGCCGGCAACGCCGATCTGGCGCCGTCGCGACCCCGGTACGACGCCGATTCCTCGGCGACCCGACGGGGGTCCGGCCCAGTCTCAGAGGGTGACAGCCGACCCCCGGGCCGCCCGCGTCGGGCTCGGCCTCGCGATCGGCGCCCGAGCGTACGAGACCCCGGCGCGCACTCAGACCGCGGAGCCGGGCTATGAGGGCGTGGTGCCAAGCGCGGAATACGAGGCTCACCGCTACGCTCGAACGCTCCTCGGGACGCTCCTGATCGGACGCTGGCTGGTCACTGGCGAGAACGCCAATGAGGACGAGAAGGCGTGGATCAGCCTCGGCGGCAAGATGGCCGCAACGGAAGGGATCCCGATTGCAGATACCACCCGCGGCTACTACCAGTGGCGGGACAGCGTCCTCGCCATCGCACGGGAAGAGGCCACCCGACTGGGAACGCCCGCCGAAGAGCTTGAAGTGGCGCTCGAGGGGACAAGGATGAGCTGCGATTCGAGCCTCTTTCGGATGGCACGAGCCTACGACCGCCAGCTCCGGGACATGAACCACCAGCTGCGCCAGGCAAGTGTTGTCAAGTCGCAATTCCTTGCCAACATCAGTCATGAGCTGAGAACACCTCTCTCGGCCATCATCGGTTTCTCCGACATTCTTCTTGAAGGCGTCGACGGGTCCCTCACCCCGGACCAGATCGATGATGTCTCCCAGATCGGGAGCAGCGGCCGCTCCCTTCTGGGGCTGATCAACGACATCCTCGATCTCTCCAAGATCGAGGCAGGGCGGATGACCGTCGAGATCAGCAGGGTCAGCCTGAGCCAACTTGTCGAGAACGTCATCGCCGGCGTCCGGCCACTGGCCGAGAGCAAGCAGCTTCTCATCGAGGTCAATCTGGATTCGGAGGCGGTTCTCGTTGTGGCCGACGAGATACGCCTTGGGCAGGTGCTCACGAACCTGGTGTCGAATGCGATCAAGTTCAGCGACCGGGGTGTCGTCGGGATCTCCTCACGAGTGGTCGAGGGCGAGGTCGAGGTGAGCGTGGAGGATGCCGGAATCGGGATTCCGGCCGAGGCGCATGCGTTGATCTTCGAGGAGTTCCGGCAGGCGGATGGGCGCACCACGCGGCAGTTCGGCGGCACCGGGCTTGGTCTTGCCATCAGCAAGCGTCTGATAGAGCTGCAGGGCGGCAGAATCGGAGTCCAGTCGGAGCTTGGCGCCGGAAGCCGGTTTTGGTTCAGGATCCCGGCGGCGCTCGAGGAGCCGGAGCAGCGGGCAGTGGCACCCCCGCGGGATCAGTCGACCCCAGCCATTGCCAGCCAGACCCGGAACCTGATCCTGGTCGTTGACGACGAGAAAGCACTGAGGGACGTGATCGTCCGACGATTGCGAGACGCGGGATTCACCACCGCGGAGGCGGCGAACGCCCAAGAGGCGGTGCGACTGGCCCGCGAGCTGCACCCGGCGGCGATGACGCTCGATGTGATGATGCCCGGGCCAGACGGCTGGTCGGTGCTTGCCAATTTCAAGGCCGACCCGTCCCTCTGCGACATCCCTGTGATCGTCGTCAGTGTGGTTGACGGACAGGAGATAGCCCTGGAGTTGGGAGCGTTCGACTACCTCGCCAAGCCGGTCGACAAAAAGGAACTGCTGAACAGCATCGGCCGGGCTCTGCCTTCGCTCAGGGGAGCCGACATCGTGTGCGTCGACGACGACGTCAATTCGGTGGAGTCGGTGCGTAGAACCCTGGTCGCAGCCGGCAGCCGAGTTCGCATGGCAGCCTCCGGGGAGGCTGCCCTGGCCGAGGTCGACCGGTCGATCCCCGACGCGGTCTTCGTTGACCTCATGATGCCCGGCATGAACGGGTTCGAGCTGGTCGCGCGCCTGCGCAGCCGCGACAACCTCAAGTCGGTTCCGATCATCGTCCTTACCGCCAAGGAGTTGAGCGAGGAAGACCGCGCCACCCTCTCCTCCCATGTCGATCGGATCGTCTCCAAATCCGATCTCCGTGCTGCCGACCTCTGCGCAACCGTTCGGCAGGCTGTCGGCCATCGGCAGCGGAACATGGCGTGATGCCCACAGTCTTGGTCGTCGAGGACGATCCCCGTCTGCAGATCATCGCGCGAAAGGTCCTGGAGAAGAAGGGCTACGTCGTGCTGATGGCATCCGACGGCGAGCAGGGTGTCGCGATGGCTGCGGCGCACCTGCCGGCCGTGATCCTGATGGACGTATCCCTGCCAGGGATGGACGGTCTGGAGGCGACCCGGCGGATCAAGGCAGCCAACCCGAGCCAGCCGATCGTGGCCTGCACCGCGCACGCCATGAGCGGCGACCGCGAGCGGGTCATGGCCTCCGGCTGCGACGGGTTTCTCTCCAAGCCTTATGCGCTTCCGGATCTGGTCGGCGCCGTGTCGCAGTTTGCGGGGCTGCCCAGCCCGCCGGAGTAAGGCCCCCTCGGATTCCCATGAGGCGCGGCCGCGAGGAGAATTTCGGCCGCGACGCCAGATGGTTGCCGTATCCAAAGGATGCTTTTGCAACCTACGCTAACTTCGTCATTCTTGGCACCGGGCCGGGCGGCCCTTGGCACGGATCGGAA
>JAYUBK010000049.1:0-7992 GCA_043740835.1 Chloroflexota bacterium | reverse complement strand
CGGCGGGCTGCTCGTCGCCTTCTCGCTCTACGTCGCCTACACCCTCAAGGACATGCCTGACCCGGGCAAGCAGGATGTTCTCGCCAACACCATCACCGTTTACGACAGGCACGGCAGCGAGATCGAGACCCGCAACTCGAAGGGCCAGTATCACCGGCTCCTGAACCTCGGGCAGATGGGCAGGTACGGTCCCGCGGCAACCCTTGCCGCCGAGGACCGGAACTTCTACAGCGAAGGTGCGGTCAACCTCGTCAGCACGGGTCGGGCGCTGCTCACCGACATCGCCCACCGCGGTTACGCGCAGGGCGGCAGCACGATCACCCAGCAGCTCGTGAAGATCCAGCTGCTGACGCCTCAAAAGTCCATCTTCAGGAAGATCCAGGAGGTCGTACTCGCCGAGGGCGTTGCAAGCCGCTATTCGAAGGACCAGGTGCTGGAGATGTACCTGAATCGCGTCTATTACGGACACAACGCGTACGGGCTCGGGGCCGCCGCCAAGATCTACTTTGGGAAGGACAATCCCAGCGACCTCTCCGCCGCCGAGGGAGCCTTCCTCGCCGGCCTTATTCAGGCGCCCGTTGCCTACGACCCCCAGACACACTTCGACCTCGCCCGCCAGCGCCAGGTCTACGTGCTCGACGGCATGGTCGCGACCGGCGCCCTGACCCGCCAGGACGCCGTTGCGGCAAAGGCCGAGGACGTCAAGGCCGAGCTCAAGTTCGACCCCATCGCCCGCCAGTCGAAGGCGCCGCATTTCGTCGACTACGTTCTCCAGCGGTTGGAGCGGGACTTCGGGGCGGCGGCAATCCAGCAGGGCGGATTCTCGATCTACACGACACTCGACCTGGACCTCCAGCAACTGGCCGACGACTCCGTCAAGAAGGGCGTCGCCGACCTCAAGAACACGGGCGTCAACAACGGTATGTTCCTGGCGGCGAAGCCGGACACAGGCGAGATCCTGGTCTGGGTCGGCTCGGCGGACTATTACAACGACGCCATCGGCGGCCAGTACGACGTCATCAACTCGCCGCGGCAGCCCGGTTCGTCGTTCAAGCCCTACGTTTACGAGGCGGCCCTCAAGGACCACAGGCTCACGGTCGGCAGTTACCTCCACGACGTCTCGACCGACTTCGGCGGCGGCTACCGGCCGCACGACTTCGACGACCGCTACATGGGCGACCTGACGATGCGCCGGGCGCTTGTTCTCTCGCGAAACATACCGGCCGTCGAGGCAGCCAAGATCGAAGGCATCGACAACGTCAATAACCTCGCCCGTGGAATGGGCATCAACTCAGAACTGAAGCCCGTGCTGTCGACGGCGATCGGCAGCAGCGACGTGACGATGTATGACCATGTGCAGGCCTGGGAGGTATTCGCCAACCAGGGCAACAAGGTGCCGCTGGTCAGCATCACGAAGATCGTCGACAGCCAGGGTGGCGTCCTGAGCCAGACGACGCCCGGTCAGCAGGACGGCCGGGCCCAGATCCTTACCCAGGCCGAAGCCTTCCTGATGACCGACATCCTCAAGGACTACCAGAAGCAATGGAACCTGGGCTGGAACCGGCAGATGGCGAGCAAGACGGGTACCACCGGCGGCGGCAGCGGCACCCAGACCAGGGACGCGTGGATCATGGCTTATAACCCCAACATCGTCGCCGGCGCGTGGGTCGGCAACACCGCCGCCGGCGGTGGCGGGGGCGGCATCACGACCTATGGCGAGCTCGTGGGCGACACGATCATGCGCAGCTTCGTGAACGGACTGCCCCAGACCTATCGGGACTGGTACCAGCGGCCGTCCGGCATCGTCGATGCCAAGGGCTGCGACGGCAAGCCCGAAATTTTCCTGGCGGGCACTGAAAAGCTCGGTTGCAGTGGCGCGAACCCGTCGCCGTCGCCGTCGCCTTCGGCAAGCCCTTCGCCGAGCCCGTCGGTATCTCCATCGCCAACGCCTATCGTCCCCACCCCGTCGGTGCTCCCGAGCACCCTCCCCAGCCCGAGCCCAAAGCCAAGCCCAACTCCGACAACCTCACCCGCGGCAAAGCCCTGAGAATAGGGCGGGTTGCCCCTCTGAATCCCGTGTGACGCCGACGTCAGCCCGCTAGTGGATCCCACGCCCCGAAAGAAATGCGATCGCCAGGAGCGCCTGGAGCATGAAGCCGCCGGCCACGAGTCCGGTGTCAAGCCAGGCACGCTTCTCGGTCCAGGCGCCGAGCACCAGGAAGGCAGGGGCCGCCGCCGTCATGTACCTCGCCGCGGAGTTGAGCACATCCGGGTTCGACCGCTCCGGCGAAATTATTGAGAAGGTGATCAGACCAACCATGTACAGCGTCAGCGAGAGCGGGAGCCGCCGCGCACCGGCCACCGTCAAGGCGGCGAAGAAGAGCACCGGGAGCAGGTCGAAGAGCCCGACCGGCGCGCCCCCGAGGACATGCCTGAAGGCGTTCGCGAGGGTATCCCACGGCAGCGCGGCCTGGCGGTGCCAGACCTCCGATTCGGCCCGGATGAAGAGGAGCGGGTCGCCGAACCGGATCCAGAGAAACGCCATGTAGGCCGAAAGCGCCGCGGGGGCGGAGACCATGGCAACTACTCCCGGCAACGACACGGCGAGGCGATGGCGTCGGCTGTACTCCCAGGCGATCGGGAGGAGCAGGATCAGCCCTGTCGGCCGCGCCAGCGCCGCCAGGAATGCGAGCGCCGCGCAGGGCCACCAATTGCCGCGCCGGGCGAGCAGAAGCGCCGTCGTCGCGAGACCGAAGAAGAGCCCGTCCGTATAGCCGGCGAAGTAGAAGATCGCAAACGGGTAGGCCGCCGCCATGCGCACAGTCCGCAGGGCGGCCTCCTCGCCGCCAAGCTCCTGCGATGCCAGCACCGCGAGTGCAATGAAGCCGATCAGGGCCCCGAGGTTGTTGACGATGAGGGCGACCGCGAGGCGGACTGGCTCCGAGCCACCACCGGAAAGCACCTCGATCAGCGCGGGATAGAGAGGAAAGAAGGCCGTGCTGGCGGTGCTGAAGTAGCCGGTCTCCGAGATGTGGAGGTACCAACCGGTGTCCCACTGGAGCCAGTAGCCGAGCCAGTCGCGAAGGTGGTGGCCCTCGGGGAACAGGAGGAGCCAGCCGAACGTGAGGACCATGGTGGCGATTCGGGTCACGAGCCACAGGACCGCCGCCAAGAGATAGAGACGACTGCGGAACACGCCGCCAAGGCTATCGCCCGCTGACAGATACCTGATCTCGCGACGACAACTCAGGTCAAGGCAGTCCTCCTTGGCGGCGCGGACGCCTTCAAGGCCTATCACGCCCTGCACGCCAAGGCGGGGCCCGCTCCGATCCCGACAGCCGGAGCCCGAGCACCCCGGGCAGCCTCAGCCGACCGGCTGGGGCTGCTCCCGAAGGCGAATTGGACCGGCGAGGATCCAGAAGCCTGCGAATACGGACAGAGCACCGAAGATGTAGATCGCGAGCACGACGCCGATCGCGCTGCCGACGATCCCTGCCAGGACGCTGGCGATGGGGATGGTCCCCCAGACGATCGTGCGCATGGTGGCGTTCATCCGTCCCTGGACGCGATCAGGCGTGATGGCCTGCCGGAGGCTGACCTGGGTGATGTTGTAGACCGGGTTCAAAACGCCGACGGTCAACGCCTGCACGACCAGGAAGGGCACGGTGAAAAAGTACTGTGATAGCGGAAGGACGACCGTCGCCAGGCCGATGACGACGAGCGTGAAAAGCAGCGTCGGTCCGACCCCGAATATCCGGACCCACCACCCCGCCGAGAATGCCCCGATGAGAGATCCCAGGGCGCCGGCGGCGAAGATGAAGCCGACCGTCGCCGGGCTCAGGTGAAGGATGTTGTAGGCGAAGATCAGGAAGACGGTAAAAGCGCCGGTGCCAAGGTTGCTGGTGGCCGTCGCCCCCGCGATCTGCCAGAGCGTCGGGTTGTGAAAAACGACGTCGATTCCCTCCTTCATCTCGACCCAGAATCCGCTCCGGCCCGACGCTGACGACGGCGCCGGGGAGGGCTCGGGCCTGTGGATGAACCACAGGGAGGCGGCCGATACGAGGAATGACGCCGAGTCGATCCACAGGCAGCGGACGGCGCCGACCGCCTGGATCAGGTAGCCGGCGAGTGCAGGCCCGCTCAGTTGCGCGACCGAGCGGCTGACCTCCAACTTGGTATTGCCCTCGACGAGGTCGGAGCGGTTCACGAGGGCGGGCAGATAGGCCTGGTAGGAGATCCCGAAGAAGACGTTGAACACGCCGACCACAAGCCCGACGACATAGAGGTGGTTGATGCTCCTGAAGCCCAACAGGAAGGCGATGGGGATCGACGCGATGAGGAGCATCCTGGCGATGTCGCTGGCGATCATGATCGGCCGCCGCCGGATGCGGTCGGCGTAGACGCCGGCGACGAGGCCGAGGGTCGGGAACGGCACGAACTCGAGGGCAGCCAGCAGGCCCACCTGGAACGGCGATGCGTTAAGGACGAGGATGGCAAGGGTGGGCAGTGCCAGCGCAGTGACCTGGCTGCCCGCCTCGCTGATCGTCTGGCCAACCCAGAGCTTGACGAAGTCCCCATTGCGGAAGAGGCGCCCGCCGAGCAGCCTGTCCACGAATGAACTCTCCACTTCCTCGGCCATCGCGAAGGCAATGGTGGCACGCGGAGGCAGCGGCAGTCGCGGCTAGCTGTCTGTCTGGACCTCGACGCCGATCCCGGCCGATCGCAGGTGTGCAACGGCTCCCTCGACGTCCAGTCGCTCTCCGCTGAGGCTGACGCTCAACGTACCGCGGCGGGCACAGATCGTCTCCGAAAGGACGGCGACCTTGACTGACTCGTCTCTGCCGATCCTGAAGAGGATGGGCTCGGCCAACTGGGCGCCGTCATAAACGAGGCGGCAGCGGAGTGGTTCCATCGGTCCCAATATTACTGCGACTGGCTCGCAACAGCAATAGCGCATTTTGTCCGCGAGCTTCGGGTTGCGGACTATTTCGCTAGCCTTTCGAAGTGGCGATCGAGCGCCGGGAAGACGAGCTCGACGAGGCCGAGATCGCCTCCTGATGACAATCCGATCTGGTCAGGAGGTCGCACCCGCGGCCCTCCACACCAACCTCGCGACGGTCCAGCTCGACAGCCGGAGACGGAACGGTGCAGCCGCGATCATCGCGCTCGGTTCGATCGCCTCCATCCTCTCGAGCACGACTGTCAACGTCGCCATACCCACGCTGCAGAGGGTCTTCAACGCCGACCTGACAGCAGTCCAGTGGGTCATCAGCGGCTACCTTCTCGGTCTTGCCGCCGTCATCCCGGTGAGCGGCTACCTGTCGGAGCGATTCGGCGCCAAGCGGGTATACCTCGGCACCCTCTGCACGTTCATCGCAGCGTCCCTTCTCTGCGGAGTGGCCTGGAGCATCCAGTCCGAGATCGCCTTCCGCGTCGTCCAGGGCATGGCGGGCGGAATGGTCATGCCGGTCGGCATGACCATGCTGATGAGGATGACGCCGCTCCAGGAGCGCGGACGGATGATGGGATTCCTGGGGGTGCCCATGCTGCTGGCGCCCGCCGTAGGCCCGGCGCTCGGGGGTCTGCTCATCCAGTACTTCGACTGGCAGTGGATCTTCTGGCTCAACATCCCGGTCTGCGCGCTCGCGCTCGCTTTCGGCCTCAGGGGCCTCCAGGACTCGGAACGGGCGCCGACCGGCCGCCTCGACGTGATCGGCCTGGTCCTTTGCACCCCTGGTGTCGTGGCGATCATCTACGGGCTGACCAAGGCCTCGGGCGGCGCCGGCTGGGGTTCCGTCGAAGTGCTCGGCTCGATCGGGGGTGGCGTGCTCCTGATCGCCGCCTTCACGGCCTGGGAGCTGCGCCAGAGGGAGCCGTTGCTGGACCTCCGGATCTTTCGGGACGCCGCCTTCTCCGGCTCCAGTGTGGTCAACGTGATCCTTGCCGCCGGACTCTTCGGCGCAGTCTTCATCGTCCCGGTCTTTCTTCAGCAGGTCGAGGGCTACGGAACGCTCAACGCCGGCCTGATCATCGGCGCCCAGGGCCTCGGCGCAGCGTTCGTAATGCCCGTCTCCGGCTGGCTGACCGACCGCTACGGAGCGCGTATCGTCGTCTTCGCGGGTCTCGCCGTCCTCGCCATCGCCTCGACGTTCCTGACGACGATCACACCGGCCACCTCGACCGGCCTCTGGGTTGCGCTGTTGCTCCTGCGCGGCGTGGCGATGGGCTTTTCGATGATGCCCAACCAGAGTGCCGCCTACGTGACGCTGGCCCCCGCCGCGATCGGACGCGCGACGGCAATCAACAACACCCTGCAGCGCCTCGCCTCGTCCCTCGGAATCGCCGTGCTCGCGAGCGCCGCCACGGTGCGAATCGCGTCCCACCTGGCGACAGTCGCTGTCCACCCTGGCCTGAGCGCCGGGTCAAGGGCCGTGGGGGCGGCCGCCAACGCGGCCGTGGCGGCCGGCTTCGTGGACACGCTCTGGCTGTCCGCCGGGATCTCAATCCTCGGCCTTCCGGCGGCATTGCTCCTGCGCCGGCCGCTGCTCGGCCAGCCCTACGGAACGCCGCACCCACTGCTGTCGTCAACGCTTCGCACCGTCGCACTCGGCATCACGGTCGTGTCGGTAGCGGGCTTCCTGCTCGCCGTCGCGAGGGCCTTCTACTAATTGCCGTAAAGCGGCAGGGCGTATTTGGCGATCACCCCGTAGAAGACAACGCTGGCCGCGATGACGGCCAGGTGAAAGACCTCGTGATAGCCGAAGACTCTCGGCCACAAGCGCGGCCGGCGGGTCGCATAGGCAACGGCACCGAGCGTATAGATGACGCCGCCGACAGCCATCCAGCCGATCGCAGACCAGCCGATCGATTCGGCCAGGCGAGGCAGGGCGACGATCGCAATCCAGCCGGTGCTGAGGTACAGGAGCGCGATCACCCAGTGCGGGAAGAGCGCGCTCTTCCAGGAGGTGGCGGAGCCGACCAGCGCTATGAACCACACCGACGCGAGAACGCCGATCCGCCACCCGCCACTGAGCCCGATGAACGCGATGGGCGTGTAGCTGCCCGCTATGAAAAGGAAGATGTTGGCGTGGTCCCAGCTTTGGAAGACCCGGCGAACGGGCGGCTTCCAACGACCGATGTGGTAGGCGGCGCTGACCGCGAACAGCATCACCAGGGCCACGCCGTAGATTGACGTCGTGACCACGGCGGTCATGCCATGGGCCCCGCGCCAGAGGAGGATCACAAAGCCGGCGACGGCGACGATGGCGGCCGCCGCGTGTGAGTAACCGCGCAGCATCGGCTTCAGTTCAGTCATGGAGTCCAAATCCAGCTTAACGCGTTGCGTCAAGCGGCTGGCCGGGGCTTCTGGAGGGGTGCCCCCGGCGCGAGGGAATGAGTCATTCAGGCCCAGGGAGCGGCTCGGTAGGCCCTGCGGCCGAATCCGGCGACGACGGCGACGGCGGCGCTGAGGGCGGCCGCGAGCAGAAAGAGGACTCCGAATAGGCGCTGCTGGGCGAGTCCGGCCACCAGCCCCGTCCCAATCGCCGCACCGGTGAACAGAGTGGTGGCGAAGAGGGCTGTCGCTGTCCCGCGCGCCTTGGGCGCGACCTCCGTGATCCAGGTCTGAATCGTCGAGTGCATGAAGGCGAAGGCGAGTCCCGAAAGCGTGCTGGCGACCAGGATGCCCGCGACTGACTGGCCGGCGGACGCGATCGAATAGGCACTGACGAGCATCGTACCGCCGGTGAAAATCAGGGCGGCTCCTGACATCCGTCTCGTGAGCGGCTTGACAAGTCGACTGCCTGCGAGCGTCGCAACCCCATAGGAGGCGACGACGGTCCCGGCCACGGCGGCCGTCTCGCCGTGTGACTGGAGAGACGGGGCCAGATAGATCTGGAAGCCCTGGAACGCGGCCCCTTCAAACGTGGAAAGCACGATTACAAAGAGAGCCCAGGGCTCGGCGAAGACGAGCCTCAACTGCGCCAACGCTCC
>JAYUBK010000048.1:0-7993 GCA_043740835.1 Chloroflexota bacterium | reverse complement strand
GGACGGCCGAGATCGGGAGCGCCTCGAGCGGGAAGTAGACCTTGGTGATGAGGTTCGGGTTGCGAACGAAGGCTGCCGAGGCGGACAGCAGTGAGTTGGAGAGGAACGTCCAGGTGAGCACGCCGGACAGCACCAGGGCCCAATAGTTCTCGGCCTTGACCGCCCTGAGAAGGAGGCTGAAGACGATCGTATAAATCGCCATCATCAGGATCGGGTTGAGGAAGGACCAGGCGATCCCGAGGGCCGAGCGCTTATAGCGCAGCTTGAGGTCGCGAGAGGTCAGGTTGACGACCAGCTCGCGGTAGGCGACGAGCTGGCGGAGCCTCGCGCCGACACTCATGGAACCGGTGTTCAGGGCCAGCACATCGGGATATTAGCCCCGAGGCGAGAAGCTACAGTTACATTCGAATGCCCTCGCGACGGCCCGCAGTGGACGCACCGAAGGACGGCGAGCTCCCCGGCGTCTCACTGGTGATCCTGAACTGGAACGGCCGCGAGCACCTGGGGCCGGTGCTTGCCTCGACGGCGAAGCTCGACTACCCCGCCGACCGCCTCGAGGTGATCGTCGCCGACAATGCGTCGTCTGACGGCTCGGTGGCCCTCGTGCGCGACAAATTCCCGGCCGTAAAGGTCGTCGAGCTTGACCGCAACTACGGGTTCGCGGAAGGCAACAACCGCGCCGCGGCGGCCGCGGAGCACGAGTGGCTGGCCTTTCTCAACAATGACATGCGGGTCGAGCCGGACTGGATCCGCAGGCTCGTCAAGCCGGTCGTCGCAAACCGGAAGCTGGGAGCGGTCAGCAGCAAAATCCTCAACTGGGACGGGACGGCGATCGACTTCATCGGCGCCGGGATCAACTTCCAGGGCTTCGGGTTCCAGATCGACCACGGCAAGCGGAGCTCTGAAAAGGACGTCGCCCGGAGGCTCCTCTGCCCCTGTGGCGGGGCGATGCTTGTGCGCCGGGACCTCTTTCTCGAGCTGGGCGGATTCGACAAGGATTACTTCGGTTTTTACGAGGACACCGACCTTGGCTGGCGCCTGAACCTCCTCGGCCACGACGTGTGGTACACACCGGAAGCGGTCTGCTACCACCGCGGCCACGGCAGCTTCGACAAGATCAAGGCCCAGCGGACGCGGCTCCTCTACGAGCGCAATTCGCTCTTCACGATGTACAAGTGCCTCGATGACGCCAACCTCGCCGCGGCGCTGCCGGCGACGATGCTGCTCCTCAACGAGAAGGCCCTGCGGATGGCCGACCTCGACATGACGCCCTTCCGGATGGGCACAGATCTCGCGACCGAAGGCGAGACGGCCAAATCGAGGCCGAGCCGAGCCGCGGACCGCTCCTACGCCTTCGACCCGGTAGGCGAAGACGAGGAGCGGCTCTCCGAGAAGACGCGCCGCGTGCTTCGCGAGCAGGGACTGGGAGCCTTTGTCCGGAAGGGCACGCGCTTCATATCAACCCGCGTGCGGTCCAGGCTGCGCAGGGCGGCGGACACCATCACCGGAAGGCGGACGTCGATGCCGGCCATCTCGATCGCCCACTACGTGGCGCTCAGCGACTTTGCCCACCAACTGCCCGCTCTCAAAGTAAAACGGCAGTGGCTGCAGGAGCGCCGGGTGCGCTCCGACGCGGAACTGCTGCCGCTCTTCCTCTTCGCGCTGGAGCCCAGCTACCACGACCACGAGTACATGAAGGCGCACCGCCGTCTGTTGCAGGTGCTCGGGCTTGACAAGCGCTTCGCCGCCGGCGATTCGACCCGCGAGCCCGCGCCGACCGACGCCTAGCAGGGTGATGAAAGAGGGCGGCCCAGGACCGAAGGTGAGCGGTTCGCAAAGCAAAGCGAACCCGCCATTCGGCGCTGCGGCGTTCGAGCCGCAGGAAGCGAACGAGGAGCACAGGGAAGGCACTGCAGGTGCCTGACCGCGCACCGCAGAAGCTGACGCACGGATCGGGCGTCACAGCGCCGAAGCTGCGTTGTCCTTTTTCATCACCCTGCTAAATGGTCCGTCGTCGCCAACTTGGCGCGGAAGTAGTCGACGGTTCGGGCGAGTCCATCTTCCAGTTCGACACGCGGAGCCCAGCCGGTCCTCTCCTGGAGCCTGGTGATGTCCGGCTGCCGCCGCTTCGGATCGTCCTCGGGCAGGGGCCGATGCTCAATCGAACTCGAACTGGCGCAGACATTGATGACCAGCCTGGCCAGCTCGAGCATCGTCAGCGTGTGCGGGTTGCCGACGTTGTAGGGCAACTCGTCCCCCTTCTCGATGACGGCGAGGATCCCCGTGATGAGGTCGTCGACGAAGCACAGGGACCGGGTCTGGCTCCCATCCCCGTAGACCGTCAGCGGCTCGCCACGGATTGCCTGGCCGAGAAAGTTCGGGATCACGCGCCCGTCGTCGAGCCGCATCCGTGGTCCATAGGTGTTGAAGATTCGAACGATGCGGGTGTCGACACCGTGCGCCCGGTGGTAGGCCATCGCGAACGCCTCGCCGCAACGCTTGCTCTCGTCGTACGCACCCCGCGGCCCGATCGGGTTGACATTTCCCCAGTAGGTCTCGGGCTGCGGGTTGACCGCAGGGTCGCCGTACACCTCCGAGGTGGAGGCGAGGAGGAACCGGGCCTTCTTCGCAAGTGCGAGTCCGAGCATGTTGTGCGTTCCCAGCGTTCCGACTTTGACGATCTGGATCGGATAGGCCGGGAAGTCGGCAGGGGAGGCGGGCGAGGCCATGTGGAGCACGAGATCGACAGGTCCCGAGACTTCGATCATCTCGCTGACGTCGTGCTTTTCGAACTCGAAACCGGGGACTCCTTCCAGGCGCTTGAGGTTGGCGCGGGTCGAGGTCAGAAGGTTGTCGAGCACGAGGACGTCATATCCCCGCTCCAGGAGCTGCTCGCACATGTGGGAACCGATGAAGCCGGCTCCGCCTGATACGACCGCCCGTCGCCCCTCTCGTTTCGCCAAGCTGGCCGGATTATCGCAGGAGCTTCGAGTAGGCCGCGATCACCTCCGAGGCCGCCCGCCTCCAGGTGAAACCGGCCGCGTGCTGCAGTCCGGCGGAGCGGACCCGGTCGGCGAGCTCCGCGTCGGCGATCAGCTCCGCCGCCTTTCGTCCCATGGTCTCGGCGTCCCCGTCCAGGACCAGGATGCCGGCGTCCCCGGCGACCTCCGGAAGGCTGGAGTTGGAATATGCGATGGCCGGTGTTCCGCACGCCATCGCCTCCAGGACCGGCAGCCCGAAACCTTCATAGCGGCTCGGGAAGACAAGGCATGCTGCGGCCGAGAGAAGGTCCACCAGTTGCTCTTGGCTTACGGGTCCGAGAAGGCGTGCGCCGGGCAGGCTGGCCGGTGCCTGGGCGCCCGGACTGCCCGCGATCACGAGGTCGCAGGATGCGCCGGCCGCCTTTGCCGTCTCCCAGGCCCGAAGCAGATCGCCCGGGCTCTTGCGTGCGTCGAGTGCCCCGACGTAGATGAGATAGGGCCGCTCCAGACCCCATCGCGTTCGCACCTGCTGAGCGGCGCCGGAGGATGGGCGGAAGGACGGATCGACCCCCTCGAGGATCACCCGCAGCCGGCCGGGCGCGACGCGCGCGAAGCGGCGGGCGTCGGCTGCCGACGCTTCCGAGACGGCGAGGACGAGGTCGGCTGAGCGCAGGAGGCGCTTGCCGGGGAGGTGCCGGATCCTCTCGCCGAGCGTCCGGGCGCCTCCCCACGCCCAGGGTATGAGGTCGTGAAGGGTGACCGCGACGGGCACCGGGGATCGGCCCGGAAGGCCCAGCCGGAGGGCGTGGAAAGCGGCCGGGCGAATTCTCTCAAGATCAGTGCCCAGAGCGACGGCGTCCTCGTAGGCGGCAAAGCGCCCGTGGTAGCGGCGACGGACAGCCGTGGTGAGCCAACCCTGGCCGGGCAGTACCGGCGCCGGCAGGTCCGCGTCGAGGAGGAGCAGGGCACGGTCCTGGAAGCCCTCCTCGAGCAGGCCGCCGAGCAGGCCGCGCGCGTAGGTGCCCTCCCCCCGTTCAGCGCCCGGGCCCTGCAGGAGACGGGCGTCGATGAGGACTCGCTCGGAGTTGGGACGATGACCCGCGCCGGGCCCTGTGGGTGCTGCCATGGGGGGCTCGCCGCGAATGTTAAGCTGGCCCGCGAATTGGCCGAAGCCGAGTCCAACCCTCTGTACGACCGCGCCTATTACGAATCGCACTGCGGCATCCCGTATTGCCGCGACGAGCACTGGCTGGGGTTCTTCGGTGGGATCGCGGACGCGATCGTGGACCGGATCCATCCCGCCAGCGTTCTCGACGCCGGCTGTGCGATGGGGTTTCTGGTGGAGGCCCTCCGGGACCGCGGCGTGGAGGCCTTCGGCGTCGACATCTCGGAATATGCGATCGCCCAGGTACGGGATGACATCCGCCCCCACTGCTGGGTCGGGTCGATCACCGACGCGCTGCCCCGGCGCTACGACCTGATCGTCACCATCGAAGTCCTCGAGCACCTCGACGAAGCGACCGGCCGAGAGGCCCTGGCCAATCTCGCTCGGCATTCCGACGACATCCTCTTCTCATCGTCACCGGACGACCTCGAGGAGGAGACCCATGCCAACGTCCGTCCGACCGAGTACTGGGCCGAGCGTTTTCTTGAGCAGGGCCTACTCCGCGATCCCGAGTGGGAGCCGAGCGGTGGCCTGCCGATCTGGGCCATCCGTTTCCGCCGGCAGGCGACGGACCTCACCTCCGCGCTGTCGGCTTACGAACGCCTCGCGTACCGGCAGGTTCGCCAGGCCGCCGGGCTGCGCGACGAGCTCGGCCACAAGCTGGACCGGGTTTCGGAGCTCGAGCGCTTCGTCAGCGACCGCGACGCGATCATCCGCGACAAGGACACCCACATCGGCAACCTCGAGGCGGAGCTGAAACGTGTCAAGGCGAGCGCCGCCTACCGACTCGCGGCGGGCGCTCGCCGGACTCTCCGCGGCCTCCGCAGGGACAGATAGCCGCGCCAACGGTGCCGCTGTACATCCACCAGCCGCCGACCGCGGAAGGTGTTCTGAGCGGCGTTCTCCTCCTCGCCGCCCTGCTCGCCCTGGTCGCTGTCGCACACGAGGTGGCGGTCCGCATCGAACCCGCCGCCGCAAGCCGAATGGCGCTCCTCATTGGAGCGACCCTGTGGAGCGCGATCCTTGTGGCGCTGACCGAGCTCCTCAGCCTTTTTCACGCCCTTGCGCAGTGGCCACTCGCAGTCTCCTGGCTGCTTGTGACGGTGGCGGCGGCCGCCTCCTGGTGGCGGCTGCGAGCACGGCGTGGGCCGGGTCCTCCCCGGCTGCGGCGGCTGCCGGTGCCGAGCCGCGCCTGGCTCCTTCCCGGCCTCATGGCGAGTGTCGCCGCGCTCCAGGCCGGCTGGCTGGCGGTCACGGCATACACGTACGCCCCCAACAACTACGACGCACTCACCTATCACCTGCCCCGGGCCCTGCACTGGCTGCAGGAGCGCAGCACCGGGCCCTTCGCCACCAATACCGATCGCCAGGTCCAGTTCCCCCCGCTGGCCGAATACGTGGTGGCACAGCTGCACCTCGCCGCCCCCGACGACTCGCTGGCCAACTTTGTGCAGTGGTTCGGAATGATCCTGGCGGCGCTGGCGGTGACCGAGATCGCGCGCCGCCTGGGAGCACGGCCTCTCGCGCAGGCCGGCGCCGCGTTGCTTGCCATGGCCCTGCCAATCGGCATCGGAGAGGCCGCGACCACCCAGAACGACTTCGTGCTCGCGGGCTGGCTGGCGGTGTTCGCCGCCTTCGGCCTCGGCTATGCGGCCAAACCTGGCAGCGGCGCCTGGGCGCTGCTCGCCGGCCTCTCCCTCGGGCTGGCGCTGCTGACGAAAAGCACCGCCTACATCTATGCCGCGCCGATCCTGGTGCTGGTCGTCGGATTGGTGCTCGCTCAGCGCACCGGCCTCCGCCGGCTTGCGGTGCCGATGGCTCTCGGCGCGGGGGCGGCGCTGGCGACGAACCTCGGTCAGTACTGGCGCGACTTCCTTACCTACCGGTCGCCGCTGGGGCCCACGGGCGGATATCACAACGACCTCTACACACCGGCCGTCGTCGCCGCCAACGCGATTCGGAACCTCGCGCTGCAGGTGCCTATGGGCGGGCCTCTGACCCCGCTCGGCAAGTTGATAGACGGCGTCCTCGCTCAGCTCTATTTCCTCACCGGCTTCTCGCCCACCGATCCTCGGATAACGTTTCCCGGCTCCTCGAACGTTTTCCTGCAGTCCTTCTGGTACGGACCGGACTTCGCCGGCAACCTTGTCCAGACAGCTCTCGTGCTCGGCAGCCTGGCCTGGCTTGCGTGGAGCGCCGCCGACGGCGTCGCGAAACTGTATGCGGGCTCTCTGGTCGCCGCCTACATCCTCCTCTGCGGTTACCTCAAGTTCCAGATCTGGGGGAACCGCATCCTTCTCCCACTGCTCGTCCTCTGGTCGCCGGCGATCGTGGCAATCCTCCTGAGGAAGCGGTGGCAGGCGACCCTGTTGCCGCTGGCGGTGATCGTCTTCAGCCTCAACTGGGTGGCCCAGAGCCACGACGCGCCGCCGGGCTATGGCGCGGGGCTGACGCGCACCGAGTACTACGCAGCAGAGCTCGACCAGCCGCAGTTCGCCGCCTACAGGACCCTGGCCGACTGGGCCGTCAGCAACCGCTGCGGCGCGATCGGCCTCAGCTATGCAGGCGACAACGTGGCCGAGTACCCGCTGTGGGCGATGCTCGAAGAGAGAGGCTGGAGCGGGCACATTGAGCACGTCGACGTCACCAATGCCACGGCCCGATGGTCCGATCCCACCTTCCACCCCTGTGCCGTCATCGCCGATCATCCCGTCCAGCGCTGGTCGTTTAGCGCACGCGACAGCGCCGTCAGCGGTCCGTACGAGATCTATCTGGGTGTGTCGGACAGCTCCTGAACGATGGGGTGGAGCAGCTCGAGCATCTTCCTTCTGAACTCGTCGCGCCCGAAGCGCCGGCTGCCGGCGGCCGCCGCCTCGCCCATCCGCCGGCGCATCGCCGGGTCGCCGACCAGCTCGATGGTGCGAGCCTCGAGGTCCGCCGGGGTGCTCCAGAGATGGCCTTCGACGTTATCGGCAAGGACTTCGGCCTGGCCGCCCACCCCGTAGGCCAGGGGCACTGCACCGGCGGCCATGGCCTCGGCTGTCGTCATCCCGAAATGCTCGAGCGCACCGGGGTCGGCGCGGGGATCGACGCCGTAGCCGGCTGCATGCCAGAAGATCGCAGCGCTTCGGTACAGATCCTGGACCTCCTGGTAGCCGGCGTCGGGATGCAGTACGACCGGGTAGCCCGCTGCTCGGGCGGACACCCGCTCGTAATACCCCGCGTGGGCGGCGTCGCGGTGTACGGCGCCCGCCAGGTGGAGCTCCCAGCCCTCGAGACCGCGGTCACAGAGGCGGCGGAAGGACTCCACGAGCAGGTCCTGCCGCTTGGTGTGCCCGGTGGCGAAGAAGCGTCCCACGCCAAGGATGAGATTGCGTTTGGCTGCCCATTCGGGTGGCCCTGCGGGCAGGTCGATCGGAGGGTTGACCACCGCCGCCTCCCGGTTCCAGTACTCCTGGACCCAGCCCCGGGTGTATCTCGACTGGGCGATGATGAGCTCGTAGGGCTCGATGTCACGCGGGTCGGGGTCTGGGTATGGGAACTGACACAGCATCACACTCCGACGCGCCCTGGACCGAACCGGGATCGCGTAGACCATCCCCAGCAGCAGGTCGTAGTCGGCGGTCGCCCGCCCGGCCTGGGCGCTGACGACGAGGTTGCGAAGCGGACGCAGTGGGCGCAGGCGGTTGGCAAGCCGGTGGACCGGCGTCACGCGCGGGTTGGTGGCGCGAAGCCCGATCCCATCAAGGTTCACGTTGAGCAGCGCCCGATAGCGCCCTGCATCGACAGGCACCGGGCTCACGATCTCGATCGCGTGCTCCGGGTAGGCGTCCCGAAGCGCCTCGGC
>JAYUBK010000047.1:0-2422 GCA_043740835.1 Chloroflexota bacterium | reverse complement strand
GAAGGTCTTCGACCGTTTCTACCAGGCCGACCGCTCGCGCAACGGCAACGGCGCCGGGCTGGGCCTCTCAATCGCGCGCTGGATCGCGACCCAGCATGGCGCCGTGATCAGCGCGGCAAACAATCCCGAGCACGGCGCCACCATCAGCCTGCACCGGGTTTCTTAACCGCTTCTCACGCGTCTCTCATCAGAAGGCGTTTTTAGTGTCGGCATGCAACTCCACTCCAGCGCCCAGATCCTGGCAGGGGTCGCGGTCGACCACCTGTCCGGCCTTTACGCCCTCGCCTTTCTGCCGCTCATTCTTTCGGCCGCGGCTGCCGCAGTCCAGGCTGCCGCCGGCTCGGGCGCCGCCTGGGCGGTTCGCCTGGCGTCTGGCTGGGCGGCGGCCGACCTGCGTGTGCGCCTCGCCGCCGTCCTGATGGCTGCCACCGCTTCGGTCCATTTCGGTCTCATCCTCGGGCACGCGACCGGCGCGCCCCAGGAGGCGCAGCTCTTCCTTGCCAACGGTTGCCTTTTTGTCGTCGCAGCCATCGCCGCGGTCCTCGGCGTCCGCTGGTGGCGGCCGGCCGCGGCAGTGTTGCTCGTCGCCACGATCCTCGCCTACGGCGTCTACGTCGCAAATGATCGCGAGCAGGTCGACGACCTCGGCGTGGTGACAAAGCTCATCGAGTTGCTCGCCTTTGGCCTCGTGGTGCTCCCCAGCGGCCGATCGTTGGGCCGGCGATCGCACATCGGCTGGGCCGCCGCCGGCACCGCCGTCGTTCTGCTGACCACGGCGACCGGCGCCCTGGCCTGGGGCGCCGGCCTTCGTGATGGCGTCGGCGCCAACCACCAACCAGTCCCGAGCACCCCTCCCACCGCGGTCCAGCGGATCGCCGCGCAGCGTTTCGCGGACACCACCTGGGCGGACGTCGCCCCTTACCAGGACGTCAACGTCGCGCTCGCGGCCGGCTTCCGGCCGACGACGCCACCCAACCAGGCGACCGTCCATTACATGAACGCCCGCTATCAAAAGGAGCACCCCTACATGGACCCATTGCGGCCTCAGGGCCTCGTCTACACGGGTGGCGCTCACCCCGTGCTGCTGGGCGCGATGTACGAACTTGGCGGTCGGAACCAGCTCGGCAACAGCTTTGGGGGCGTCGTCACCGGCTGGCACAGCCACCAAAACGTCTGCATCTCGGCCTTCCTGGACATCGGCGGCTTCACATCGCCGTTCGGGAACTGCCCGCCGCTCAGCCTCAACATCAGCACCGCCCCGATGCTCCACGTCTGGCGTCCGGAAAATCCGAAGGGTCAGTTCGGGGAGCTTGACGACAAGTGGGCCAGGCACGTCACTGCAGCCGGAGGCGTGGCATGAGCGAAGTTGAAGCCCGCGATCACGGGCGGTCGCTCCAGGACGTCGCGTTCCTTCTTCTCCTCCTCCAGGGCGGCGTCGCAGTGCTCACGGCGATCGGCGGAATCCTCCTGCAGTTCTTCGCTCCGGGGTTCCGCGGCGTCCTGGTCTCAGCCGGGCTCGAGGCGGCCACGGCGCTCTTCCTCATCGCCCTGGCCTCGGGCATCCTGCGCTCGAAGCATTGGGCCTACGTGTGGACGCTGCGGATGGAAGTAATGGTGCTTGCCGGCAGTTCCCTGACTCTCGTTCTCCAGTTCGGCGTCTCGCTGACGCTCGGGTTCGCGGTGGCCCAGGTCCTGCTGCCGCTGGCGATCATGATCATCGTCCTGAGCCGCCGCGAGAGTTTCGACCAACCGCACCGCGATGCCAGGGTGACTGCCACCCCTGAACCTGGCTAGCGCTTCCTGGGTGCGAGATGAACGGCCTCGCCGTCCACATCGAGCGCGGCCTCGAAGACGGCTTCGGGAAGCGTCGGGTGCGCGTGCACCGTGTGCGCCAGTTCCGCGGCCGTGAGGCCCTGGCTGATCGCAAGGGCGACCTCGGCGATGAGGTCAGTGGCCCGTGGGCCCATGATCGTGCCTCCCAACAGTTGGCCGTCGGCGTCGGTGACGAGCTTCACCATCCCCGCCGTCTCGCCCAAAACCTGGGCGCGGCCGAGGGCCGAGAACGGGAAGGTGCCGACCTTGACACTCTCTCCCGCAGCTCGTGCCTGGGCCTCCGAAAGGCCTACGAATGCGATCTCGGGATCGGTGTAGACGCAGGCCGGAATCGCGCGGTAGTCGGCCGTGATCTTCTTGCCGAGGGCGTTGGCCACGGCGACCTCGCCCTGGTAGCTGGCCGTATGCGCCAGCATCGAGATCATCGTCGCGTCGCCGATCGCATAGACGTTGGGGACGTTCGTGCGCAGGTGGCCGTCAACCTTCACGGCCCGGCCTTCGCGGATGACGCCCGCTTCGTCCAGGCCCATGTCGTCGGTGGCCGGCAAACGGCCGGTGGCGACGAGGACGAGGTCCGCCTCCAGCTCCC
>JAYUBK010000046.1:0-8057 GCA_043740835.1 Chloroflexota bacterium | reverse complement strand
TCGCGGCCACGGGCGCTACATTCCCAACCACAGCAGCTTCGCAGCCCAATTGAGACCGAGGGCGGCAGTCCCCAAACCAAACATCCAGGCCCACGTGGCGCCACCGAGGTTGATCGACAGGCGTCGCCTTACGACCAGGGCGACAGCGCAGTAGAGAGCTATGGCGAGGACCGCAACAAAGGCCACGGGGCCGAGCGGGTAGGCCAGGAACGCCCGGATCGGGTCGCCGCGCCACATCCAGGCAAAGGTCCGAGTCAGGCCGCACGCGGGATCCGGCTTGTTGAAGAGCCACATGACAATCCCGCCATCAATGGTCAGGTGCCGGGGTTGCAGAACGAAGTAGAGCCTCGTATAGATCAGCCAGGCGCACGTCCCCAGGAGGAGGGTCGCGTCCCGGGCGGAACTATCGCGAGTGGCGTCCAACCACCGCAGCCGTCGGCCGCGAGTGCTGTTCAAGCCCCGATGGCCGCCAGGTGCGCCACCAGGCTCAGGCGGCTTGTCTCACCCACGTACCTACCCTCGACCGAGCCGTCGCCCCGAACGAAGATGGTGGTTGGCAACCCTGACACGGAGTACCGGTCGCCGACCTGGCCGTCCCCGTCGAAGAGCACCGACGAGGCCAGGTTTAACTGACCTGCAAAGGTCCTGGCCGCGCCTGCATCGTCTCGCTCGTCGACGAGGAGGAGAGTCAGGTCCGGATGTTCCTTGACAACGGCGTCGAGCAACGGCATCTCGCGCCGGCAAGGTGCACAGTACGACGCCCAGAAGTTGATCATCACGGGCCGCCCACTGTAGTCGCTGAGAGTTACGGTCCTGCCCTCGAGAGTCTTGAGGGTGAATGCCGGGGCCCGACCTTCGCTGGTTCCGGGAGTGGGTGCCCATCCGCCGAGAGTCCTGATGGCATCCAGGAGTTGAGGCTGTCCCCAGCCATTTCCGTGGCTCTCCGCCAGTTGCCGACCGCCGGCATTGAGCTGAGCCTGGAGGGCGCCGGGAAGCGGCCCTCCCAAGTCCGGGGCACCGAGGAAGTACGTGCGGATGAATCCGTGGGAGTCAATCAGGGCGATCACCGAGCGATGGCTGTCCTCGCCGCTTAGGGTCACATCGAACGGCCTCCAGAAGTCGGTCAACGCTGCCCGGTCCCCGGTCAGGAACGTCCAGCCGGCGCCGACGCTCCCCGCATAGGCCTTCAGAACCTCCGGCGAGTCCTGCTCGGGATCGGTTGTCACCTCGAGGAGGAGGGTCGTGGGCGGCAGCCTCTGGCGGAGCTGCAGGAACAGCCCCGTGACCAGGGGGCAGGTCTCGCGGCAACTCGTGTGGAACGCGGCCAGCACCACGTCGTGCCCGGCTATCGCCGCATTGCCATAGGGTCGATCGAACTGGTCCACGAGTGCGAATGAGGGCATGGGCTTGAGGTTCCCGGCCAGCTCATTGAGGCCGAGGCCGACGTTGGACGATCCCGCATACACCCCGTCCGACCGCGGTCTTCCCCCATCCACGGCCACGAGGACCACGCTGAGAATCGTCGCCTCCACGGAAATGCGCGCCGGGCGAGTGCTTTCACCAATCCGGATCTGGTCGTAATCACCCACGGGCACCCGGGCATGGAGCAGCAACTTGGTGGCCGGCGCTGCCGGGACCTTGGTGGAGATCGACCGCCCCAGGTTGCGCCAGCCCAGGCCGCTCGAGTGCACCGCGAACGTGCTGGAAGCAAGGTATTCCGGGTGACTGGCCGCGACCATCACGGTGATGTTGCCCGTCGCCGGGGAGAGGAGCAGAGCCCCGGCCAGCATGAGGGCGATCAGGCCGAGACCGATGCCTCCGCCCAGCAGCACGCGGCCGCGTCTCACCGGATCAGGGCCATGTAGCGACTGAGGGTGTCGGCCTCGAGCGGCCCGATGAAGCGCGCCACCAGGATGCCCCGGGCGTTGATGAAATAGGTCTCGGGAGGGGCCGCCACTGCGAATCTGAGGTAGCTTCCAAACACGATCGGCCCGACCGGATAAGGACTCCTGATTTCCGCCTGGTAACCCGCCGCCGCCGCATCCGAGTCCTGGATGTCCGCGCCGAGGAACTGAAAGTCAGGATTGCCCGACGAGCCCTGGTTGAGAACTTGCGCCTCCTGTCGACATGGCACGCACCAGGATGCCCAAAAGTTGAGGACGACGGGATGTCCCCTGAACTGACTCAGTGTGTACTCCCCGCCACCGAGACTGCGCAGGGTCAGATCCGGGGCGGAATGCCCGATGAGGCTGGTGGAAGCCCGCTGTAGGGCCGGGTGGGACAGTCCCCATACAAGAACGGCGAGGAGGACGCCGACGATGAGAAAGCCAAGAACCATGGGCCCTTCGGCCGTCCTCCTGGGAGTCCCCACTACTTGCCCGAGGCCAGGCTCCAAGATCCCCCGCCATCGGTGGATCGGTAGATATTCACCTGGCCGCCTTGGAGGTCCGCCGAATACAGTGAACCGTCCGACCCGGCCGCAACGGTCTGCGTCCGGGGCCCGCCCGCCAACTGGCGCCAGTTGGCGCCGCCATCGGTGCTCTCCGAGATCGAGTCGGCCGCCGCGAAAAGATGAAGCCCGTTCTTTGGGTCTGCGGTGAGAAAGGCGTAGCCGTGGGAGCCGAAGGGAGCCCATGTCTTGCCTCCGTCATCGGAACGGACGATCCCCCGTTGCATGTCGGGACCCAGGAGCGCACCCGACGGGAGCACCACGATCGGCCCCATGAACGACAGGCCGGTACCACCGCGAAGCGCCCAGGAGCCGCCCCCGTCGTTGGAGGCGTAGACCCCTCGGCCGACCACGAACGCCCACCACTTCGCAGGTTCGCGCGGGTCCACGCCGAGCGAGTGCACGTCGGTCCCCGGCAGGTGCGAGGTCACATCCGCCCAGGTCTTGCCGCCGTCGTGAGAAACCCGGACTCCGTAATGGCCCGCCGTTACCTCGGTCTGGCCGTCGCCGCTGATCGACCAGGCCATCGGGTCGGCGTTGTCGAGAGCCGGTACTTGCGAGAACGTCCGTCCGCCGTCGTGACTTTCTGATGCGGCCTGGTGGCCACCCACATACAGATGTTGCGGGTTTGAGGGATCGATCGCGATCGAGTGGAGGTCGCTGCCGACGAACGCGGCAGTGGGTGTGGCCGGTGCGTTCGGCGCGGCCGAGCGACTGACCATGATCACGACCACGGCTGCGACGATCACCACACTGACGCCGATCAGGGCCATGGCGATGGCAGAGGGCCCGGTCTTGACTTGTCGGCCGACCGGCCTTGTCTGAGGTCGCCCGCCCGGTTGGGCCTGGACCGCGATCGACGGACCTCCGACCGGTCGCTTCGCCCGGCGACTCAACGCTGCGGTTCGGCCGCCTCGGCCCTGGTCTCGCGCCGCGATGACCGGAGGTCGGCCACCTGGCTCTCGAGCTCAGCGATTCTCGGGTCCGGCGGTTGGGCCCGACCCATGCCTCGCATCATCATCCACATCATCGCGCCCATGGAAACGGGGCAGAGGAGGAACAACAGGTAAGGGAGCAATTGGATCATCGAGGCGTCGGCCTCCACCTACTAACACTCGGTAGTACCACCCGCCGATAGTACCACTCAGACCGGTGGCCAATGCGCCTGGGCATACCAGGCGAGCACCGGAGCCATCACAGGAAGCCACCGATCCGTGAGCAACAGGACGCCCATTGCGACCAGCAGGCCCGCGGACGTGGTCTGGAGGACTGCCGCAAGCGACCGTACACGTCGCAGCCACCTCTGTACGCCGGCCACCCAGAAGCTCAGTGCCACGAACGGGACGGCCAATCCGAGGCTGTAGGCCCCCAGCAGGGCCACGCCCTGTTGAAGATCGCCGGTGCTGCCCGCCAACGTCAGGATCGCTCCGAGGACGGGCCCGATGCACGGGGTCCAAGTCAGCGCAAAGGCGGCCCCCAACAGCGGCGCGGTCCACAAACGGCCGCCCCGCGCCCAACGACTCCAGTCGCCTCCGCGGGCGAGCAAGGCAACCCGTCCCTCGAGGAGCAGGAACAACCCGAGGACAAGGATGAATGCTCCGGCGATATGACCCAACGGCAGACGGTAGGCGATGAGCGCCGCGCCGATGATCGAAGCCGTGGCGCCGAGAGCAATGAACACAACCGTGAAGCCCGAAACGAAGAGGAACGCAGCGGCCACGGTCTTCGCGCGACTGGGCTCGAGTTCGCCCGGCGTCATGCCGCTCAGGAAGCCGAGGTATCCGGGCAGCAGGGGGAGGCAACAGGGCGAGGTGATCGAGATCAAGCCGGCCCCCGCGGCTACAGCCAGGCTCACGAGGTTCATCTCGGTGGCCATGGTAGTCGCGATTACTACCACGCCCTAGTACTGGGCCGCATCTCAAGTCAGCTCCCGGTTCTCGCTTGCCGGAAGCCAGGTCGTCGCGCCCTCTGCTAGACGGCGGTTGCTCCCGCAACGGCCGGCGAGCCCAGCGTCTCACCTCCGCTCAAGTGGCCGAGATGGCTGAGTCCGAGGCGTACGAGTTGGGCCACGTGCGCGTCATCCAGGCTGTAATAGACCAGCTTGCCGGCCCGCCTGAATTTGACGAGGCGAAGGCTGCGCAGGATCCGCAGATGCTGCGAAACCGCTGAATCGCTTACCCCCAGCACCGCCGCGAGATCGCACGTGCACATCTCCTGACGCAGAAGCACATGGACCAGGCTTGCTCGGGTCGGGTCGGCCAAGGCTCCGAAGATGGCAGCCAGGTCGACGTAATTGGCTCTTTCGAGCAGAAGAGCGCGTGCGCGGTCCACATCCTCGGGTTGGATGCATCGAATCTGGCAGACGTCATCCACGATTTCACGATCCCGCAAGTGCTTAATCGTATTCTAAACTGGAACGGTGGCGAGCGCGGTATCGATCCGTCCGGCTCTATCGAGAGCCCGGCTCGCACAGATCTTGACCATCGGTTGGATGGTGATCGAGGCTGTCGTGGCAATCGGAGCCGCCATCGCGGCGCGGTCCGTGGCCTTGGCGGCGTTCGGCGTCGACAGCGTTGTCGAGGTATTCAGCGCCGCGATTGTGCTCCGTCAGCTTCTGCTGCGCACCCCCCTGGACGGCGACCGCGAGCTCACTCCAGCCGAACGGCAGGCCTCTCGGCTGGTCGGCTGGGCGCTCTATGCCGTCGTCTTCTTCATCGTCCTGTCGAGCGGGGCCGGACTCCTGTTTGGAGTTCATGCAGAGCAGTCCCCAGTGGGCATCGCGGTGACCGTCCTTGCACTCGGAGTAATGGCCGGACTCTGGCGCTGGCGGCTCCGCCTTGCCGACGAGTTGCGGAGCCCAGCATTGAAAGGTGATGCAGCCTGCTCGGCGATCTGCCTGTATCTGGCCGGCACGACCCTCGCCGGCCTGCTCCTAAATCAACTATTCGGCTGGTGGTGGGCGGATTCGTTGGCAGCCCTGGCGCTGGTCTGGTGGATCCGCGGCGAGGCGAACGAGGCCTTGGAAGCCGCCCGGACCGGGCACGCCTGTTCGGACGATTGCAAGTGATCGGTCGAAGACGAACCAAAAGGCCATGAGCACCCTCGGTCATGTGCTCGTGTTCGCTCTGATTCCAGCGGGAGTCGCGGTGGTGGGCGGCGTCATCGCTGCGATCAGGCCGCCATCGCCGCGCCTCCGGACGATGATCCAGCATTTCGCGGCGGGCGTCGTCGCTGCCGCAGCCGCGACCGAACTTCTTCCGGAGGCGATCTCTAAACACAGTCCCCTCGCCCTGGCCGTCGGCTTCGCATTTGGAACCGCGGCGATGCTCGGCATCGGCAAGCTGATGGAGCGTTTCGAGGGTGAGGAGGACGACGCCGGCGGCGAGGCGCCGGCCAGGGCCTCGCTCAGTGCGAGCCAGGCCTATACCCAGGCCCAGGAGAGCGGAAAGGGACCGGGCTCGATGCTCGGAGCTGTCGGCGCCGACGTTGCGATCGATGGGATCTTGCTCGGGCTGGCATTCCTGGCTGGTCAGAAGGCAGGGCTGCTGCTGACCATCGGCTTCTCGCTCGAGATGCTGTCGCTTGGTCTGGCCACCTGCGCCACCTGTCGCAAGTACAAATGGTCCGTCGCCAAAAGCATCGGCTCGGTGGTCGGGGTCAGCCTACTGCTGACGCTCGGGACCGTGCTGGCGGTGGCGGTGCTCGGATCGATCACGGGTCCAGTGCTTGGGGGCCTACTTGCATTCGGTCTTGCGGCACTCCTCTTCCTGGTAACGGAGGAGTTGCTGGTCGAGGCTCACGAGGTCAAAGAGAACACCATCACCACGGCGATGTTCTTCGTCGGCTTCCTCGTGCTATTGATGATCGACGTGCTCAGCTGAGCGTCCGCTGATCCACCATGGATGGGGCGGCTGATCCACCACGGTTGCTCGGCCACTCCACCAGGCTGAGTCGGCCATCGAATGCGGGTGCGTTTGCTGCCAACCTCGCGCGCGGCGGCTGATCCACCAGATACAATCCGGCTAATCCACCATGGCGCCGGCTCCTGAGAACGAAATCATGATTCCAAGAAATGCGGCTAGGGCCGTGTTGGAAGCATTGGACGATACGCGCGTCGTCCTGATTTCAGGGGCGCGCCAAGTCGGCAAAAGCACCCTCTCGCAGAGGGTCCTCGAGGGTCGCCCCGGGGTCCGCACGCTGAGCCTCGACAACGCTGTTGTTCTAACCGCGGCCCGGGCTGACCCTGATGCCTTCGTGAGACAGAACCTTACGGGCACCCTGGCGATCGATGAAGTTCAGCGGGCCCCTGGCCTCTTCCTTGCCATCAAGGAGGTGATCGACGCGAGCAATCGTCCAGGCCAATTTCTCCTCACCGGCTCGGCGAACGTGTTCGCCTTGCCGGAGATCGCCGATTCACTTGCCGGTCGCATGGAGGTGATAGATCTCTACCCACTCTCGGCAGGCGAGCTCGGCGGTGTTGTTGATGGCTTCGTCGACGCCCTCGTGACGGGCCGCCCGCCGGCCGTCACCTCTGCGCTGACGAAAGCCGACTACCTTCAGGCGGCCGTGGCCGGGGGATATCCCGAGGCTCACCGCCGGCCGACGCCCGCTCGACGCCAGGCATGGTTTCGCAACCACGTCCGTACGTTGGTCCAACGCGATCTCACCGAGTTGGCTGATTTGAAGCGTCTCGCGGATGTCGCGCAGATTCTCCGGGCGGTCGCGGCAACCACCTCGAACCTACTCAACATCGATTCCCTGTCTCGAACCGCCGGGATACCCCGCACCACTCTGGAGCGCTACCTGGTCCACATCGAGAACATCTTCCTGATCAAGCGGGTCCCGGCATGGGCGGCCAACCGGCTCCAACGGGTTGTGAGCACGCCGAAGATTCACATTGTGGATTCCGGCCTGGCAGCCCATCTCATGGGCTAAGCGGCAGAGGCACTCGCAGGGCCTGCTGGGTCAGCGGGCAGCCTCCTCGAGTCCTTCGTTGTGATGGAGATCCTCCGCCAGATCACGTGGAGTGAGCAGATGCCGGCGCTCTATCACCTCAGGACCAAAGATGGGGAGGAGGTCGACGCCGTCCTTGAGTTACCGGATGGCGCCATCGCGGGTGTCGAGGTGAAGTCGTCAAGCGCGGTGAACGCTTCTGATTTCGCAGGGCTTCGACTCCTTGCCAATCGCACACAGGAGCGGTTTCGCGCCGGAGTCGTCCTCTATACGGGACGCGAGACCGTCCCGTTTGGCGACCGCCTGTGGGCTGCGCCGATCAGCGCCCTTTGGAGTCCGGCGGAAGGTAGCAAGGTTTGGCCGCCGCCGCGCCAGTGAAATCCTGGCAGCGCGCCCACGGTGAAACCGGCCGGATCTCCGATCAAAGAATTGCGATGGTCGGCACCCTGACGAGACAGGATTGCGCCGCGTTTCAAAGTGTGCGTACCAGACCGGTTACTACCCTCTAATCAGGTAACCAGTTGGTTCACGCAAATTCAAAATCGCGGGAGTCCGGGACGATCCTTACATCAACTGTTCAACCAGATCGAGGAAGACTAGGCTTTTCGGGCCTTTTCCGACCTCCGATTGAACCCCGATTTGATCTCAAATCGGG
>JAYUBK010000045.1:0-2423 GCA_043740835.1 Chloroflexota bacterium | reverse complement strand
GAGGTCCGAGTCGGACCTGCGCGAAGCGACCCTTATCGACCTCGAGGACTGGTTCGTCTTCGAAATCGGTTCGCCCCGAGCCGCTGGTGATGTGGGGGTCGGACGGAGGTTGCCGGTGACGGCGACGATCGGCGGCGCCATCTGGTCGTCATTTCACGTGGACCTCGTGAGCGGCTTGACGATGATCGGCAAACCGGACCGGGTCGCTGCTCTCGCCCCGCTTGGCCTACCGTCCGTGAAACAGGGCGGCTACCTCGCATATCCGCTCATCGACCACATCGCCGACAAGGTTGCCGCGATGTACGAGCTCCACGGATCAGCAGCAATGCCGTCGACACGTTACCGGGACCTCGTCGACCTGGTCGCAATCGCGCTGGTCGCCTCTCCAACCGCAGACCCACTGAGGAAGGCAATTCGGTCCGAGGAATCGCGTCGCGGAATACGCTTGCCGGGCCATCTGGTGGTCCCGGACCGCAGCCTATGGACGGGCGGTTACGCAGCTGAGGCTCGCCGATCGTTGCTCACGGAGGGCAGGAGTTTGGCGGCGGCGATCGAGGTTGCAGGCAGCCTTCTCAATCCGATCCTCGATGGTACGGGGCGCGGCAAATGGGACCCATCGCTAAGGAGGTGGCGGCCGGGGTGATCAGGTCGGCCCGACGGTGCTGGGGAGCGAAACCGACCACCCGTTAGCCAACCCTTCCTAACGTTCGCGTTCGCAGTCGTGGGAGACGGTAGGACGCGGGACCGTTGCTAGGTCGAGGCCCCCGGCAGCACCGCGATCGCGAGGGCGATGCCATCCGGGTCCTTGAAGTTGACGATCGGGCTGGTCTTCATCTCGACCACGCCAGAGTTCGCCACACCCTGAGCATCGAGTCTGGCGGCCCACTCCTCGACTTCCCGCCGACCGGGGACCGCCAGGCAGAGGTGATCGAGACCGGTCCGAAAGGGACTGAAACTGTCGTTGGCGCCATCGGCAAAGTGAACGAGGCCCAGCATCAGCGATGTTCCTTCGAGACCCATGACGACCGCCGATCGCGCGCCTTCGGACTCCCGAAAGAGGGGCTTCAGTCCAAGGACCTCCGCGTACCACTTCTCACTGCGCTCGAGGTCGGTTACGGTGAGGCCGGCGTGGCGAAATCCAGTCAAGGTCATGTTTGTGGCTCCTTTGGATGCGGTTTCGGTTTCGGATACGCCCGCGGCAAAACGCCACGAGGCTTCGACAAGGTCGATGACGACTCCCAGCTCGTGAGCATCACGGGGTGCGTAGACCATCACGTGAGTGGGCGGCAGCTGCCCCGAGGCGACGAGGATGTGCGGTTCCGCCCATCCGGCATCCTCGGCCGCGACCGCCAGGTCGGGAGGAAGGCAGATGTGAAGGCTGCTGTCTCCCCCCGGGTGAATGTGCGCAAACTCCCCACCCACGAAGAAGGCTTCCTTCGGACCGGCGGCCGTGGCTCCGGTGAGGATGAGGGCGCGAGCCCCCGGCACGGAAATGCGGGTCGGACCCTCGCTCACGCCGGGCAGGCCAAACGCGTGCGCCGCGAGGGTCTGTCTTATGCGGTCGTCGACGGGCTGCTGGTCGAGTTGCTGATGGGGTGGCCCATTCGTGGTCAACGGGCGAACCCCCTCACGGGGCGGCAGGCGCATGTCAGACTCCAATTCCGGAATAATATTATGTAATGCTATTCTATATATGACGCAAACCTTGTCAAGGCGGAAAAGCGCTGAGTCCCGGCGCGTCGGGGGCCGACAGGAACGTGGCCGGGCAACGCGGGCCCGCATCCTCTCGGCCGCGACCGCACGCTTTGTTCGCGATGGCTATCTCGCCACAACCATGGCGGCGATCGCCGAGGACTCCGATGTCGCCGTTCAGAGCCTCTACCTGAGGTTTGGAAGCAAGCTCGCCATCCTCAAAGCGGCGTTGGACGCAGCCGTCGTCGGCGACCTCGAGCCGATACCGCTGTTGGAGCGACCATGGGTCAAAGAGGTCGAGAAACTTGAGAACGGGCCCGCGGCCGTGCGGCTGTTCGTCGCCGAGGCGACGCGGATCATGGGTCGGACCTACCCCATCTACGCCGCCGTGCTGGGAGCGGCCGCTGGAGAGGCGGGGGAGTTGCTCGCCGAAAACCGGCACCAGCGCTACGAAGGCAACCTGGCCATCGCGGAACTGCTGGCCAAGAAGGCAGCGTTCGCCCGGGGCCTTTCGATTCCCGCGGCCGCCGACCGGATCTTCGGCCTGGTGAGCGAGGACCACTACGGCCTCCTGGTCGCCGAACGCGGATGGTCGCCGGACCAATGGGAAGTCTGGTGCGCCGACCTGCTGGCGGGAGTGCTGTTCCCCGCTCTTAACGGGCCGGCCAGACCGAGGTCTAGGCGCCCTGACCCTTGATGAGCCCTCAACGCGTATTCGAAAACGCCGTTCT
>JAYUBK010000044.1:0-2424 GCA_043740835.1 Chloroflexota bacterium | reverse complement strand
TCTCCTCCGCCGACGGCTTCTCGACGTCGTCATAGAAGCCAGGCACGTTGATGTGCCCGTCGCGGCCCTTGAGCCCCGCGATGATGTGCCCGATGGTGTTGAAGGGGTTTGGAGCGATGCCGCCGAAGCCTCCCGAGTGCAGGTCCACGGAAGGCCCGATGACCTCGACCTCGGTGTAGACGATGCCGCGTAGGCCGACGATGAGGTCCGGGTGGCCGGCGGTCGCGAAACCGCCGTCGTCGATCAGTACGAAGTCGGTCTCGTAGGTCGAGCCCTCGTTCCTGAGAAAGCCCGGCAGCACGCTGCCGCCACCCTCCTCCTCGCCCTCGATGAGAAAGCGCAGGTTGATGGGCGGCCCGCCCGCGGCCATGGCATACTCGGCGGCCTTGATACAGGCGAAATGGTTGCCCTTGCTGTCGGCCGCGCCCCGCGCGTAGACCTTCCCATCGCGGACTGTTGGCTCGAACGGCGGCGACTCCCAAAGCTCGACCGGGTCGGGTGGCTGGACGTCGTAGTGGCCGTAGATCGTCAGGATCGGCTTCCCCGGCGCTCCCATCCAATCAGCCCGCACCGTCGGGTGACCGTCGCCCTCGACAAGCGAGGACTCGATCCCGATCCTCCGGAAATGATTGACAAGGTTCTCGGCAGCCCGGCGACAGTCGCCCGCGTGGCGGCTGAGCGCGCTGATGCTGGGGATCCGAAGGTGGTCGAAATAGTCCGCCTCGGCCTGAGGCCGGGACTCGCGGGCAAGCTCCAGGGCCTGATCAAGATTCATTGCCCAAACGCTACGCCTTGTCTTGCTAAAGGGGCGTGCGGCCCCCTGCCCCCGACGCGCCTGGTTTGTTGAAGGGGGCCTGCGGCCCCCCGGCCCCCGCTGCCCGCCATCGCCAGTGCGCCGGCAAGCCGGGGGTCGTAGGGGTGCCCCCTACACCCGCGCGAGCGTGCGGGCGGGGCGAGAAATCGCGAGGACCGCGATTTCGGAGGGGCTTCAGCCCCACCAATAACCAATCAAGTCTCCGCGAGGGTCGCCCAATAGCCGTAATGAGCGAACATCGCGAAAACGCGCTTTGTCTTTTAAGGGGGCCTGCGGCCCCCCGGCCCCCGCTGCGCGCCATCGCCAATGCGCGCGCCGCGCGCCAGGGGACGCCAATCTAAATCGGGAAGTAACAGGCCGCCCGGTGTTCGCCTTCCAACACAGTGTCGAGCGGTGGCTCGACCTCCGCGCACTTTTCCTGGGCCTTGAAGCAGCGCGTCCGGAAACGGCAGCCCGAGGGCGGGTTGATCGGGGAGGGCACGTCGCCCTGAAGAATGATCCGCTTGCGGGTTCTCTCGATGACGGGATCCGGGATCGGGATGGCGGAGAGCAGCGAGCCGGTGTACGGGTGGCGAGGGTTTCGGTAGAGCTCTCGAGCTTCAGAAACCTCGACAACCTTGCCCAGGTACATGACGGCTATGCGGTCGGAGATGTGCTTCACGACGGAGAGGTCGTGAGCGACGAAGAGGTAGGTCAGTTTGAACTGCTCCTGGAGGCGGAGGAGCAGGTTGATGATCTGGGCCTGGATGGAGACATCGAGCGCCGAGATCGGCTCGTCGCAGACGATGAAGGTCGGGTCGACGGCGAGCGCCCGTGCGATGCCGATGCGCTGGCGCTGGCCACCCGAGAATTCATGGGGATAGCGGTCCGAGAACTGCGGGTTGAGGCCGACGACATTGAGCAGCTCAAAGATCCGCTCCTGGCGCTGCCGGCCCTTGTAAAGCCTGTGGATGTCCAGGGGTTCGCCGATGATGTCGCCCACGGTCTGGCGGGGGTCGAGCGAGGCGAAGGGATCCTGGAAGATCATCGACATCTCGCGACGCATCTTTCGCATCTCTCCGCCATTCAACTTGGTGAGCTCCTGGCCCTTGAAGCGGATGGAGCCGGCCGTCGGCTCGATGAGACGGAGAATCGTGCGGCCGAGGGTCGTCTTGCCGCAGCCCGACTCACCGACCAGGCCCAGCGTCTCACCCTGGCGGATCTCGAGGTCGACGCCGTCCACCGCGCGGACGTGCGCGGTCACTCGCTGCAGAATGCCCTCGACCACCGGGAAATAAGTCTTGAGGCCGCGAACCTCGAGGAGGGGCTCGCCCTCAGCGCCGGTCCAGGCGGAATTTGCGCGGGCGATGCCAGGTGCTGAACTAGCCATTGAGGTCAACTCCCGATTGCGTGACCCAGCAGGCCGCCAGTTGCGTCGCGCCGACCGGCTCAAGGGGCGGCAACTCTTTCGTGCACTTCTCCATCGCGAAAGGACAGCGGGGATGGAAGGGGCAGCCCGAAGGCGCGTTGGTGAGGTCGGGCGGCAGTCCCTCGATGGGCACCAGCGGATCGCGATTATCGGAGTCGAGCCTCGGGATCGAGCGCAGCAGGGACCACGTGTAGGGATGCTT
>JAYUBK010000043.1:0-2435 GCA_043740835.1 Chloroflexota bacterium | reverse complement strand
TGGTATGGCGCGGTGTTGCCGGGAGTTCGTGGACGGTGAACGCGCGCGGCTCGCGTTGGGCGCTAACAGCAGGCGTTCTGCTGCTCGGGTTTGTGGGGGTCGCCTCCGCCCTTGGCCCTCTGCTTTACGGGGTCTCATCCACCCACCCTGTCGGCGCTTCCCTACTTGAACCCGGTCTCGGTCACCCTCTGGGCACCGACGGGATCGGTCGTGACGTTCTTGCGCTGGTACTTGCCGGTGGGCTCCCGACCCTCCTGGTTGCGGTGATCGCCGGGGTCGGAACCATCATTCTGGCGGCACTGGTGGGTGTGCTTGCGGGCTGGTTTGGCGGCGCCGTCGAGGCGCTGTTGATGCGTGCGGTGGACGTGGTGATGATCGTGCCCAAACTGCCGCTGCTCATCCTCGTGGCCAGCTACGCCCAGCTCGGCGTGCTCGGGGTCGCGCTAATCATCGCCGCCACCTCCTGGGCGCCGAGTGCACGCGTACTCCGGGCGCAGACCCTCTCGCTTCGTCGCCGGCCGCATCTACTCGCCGCTCAGGGGTTTGGCGCGGGTACGCGCTACATGGTGCGAAGGCACCTCGTCCCGGAACTGGCCCTGCTCCTCATCGCTGGGACCGTCAGCGCTGCCGGGCGCAGCGTTCTCATGCTGGCGGGGCTTGCCTTCCTCGGGATCGGCGATCCGACACAGGTCAACTGGGGCGGGACGATGCGTTCGGCCTTGAACGCCCAGGCGCTGTTTTTCACCAACGCCTGGAGCTGGTGGTTACTGCCGCCGGCCCTGGCGCTGGCGACGCTCCTGCTCGGACTGACGCTGGCCGGGATCGGGCTTGACACGTTCGTGAACCCGCGAATGAGCCGCCACGCCACGCTCGACCGCGTGCTCGCCGACCCCACCACTGAGGCTGCGTGATGCTGCTTGAGGCGAAGGGCCTGGCGGTGAGATTCGGTGAAGTTCACGCACTCGACGGTATGGACCTGACCCTCGAGGAGGGTGAGTGCCGTGGCATCCTGGGCGAATCCGGATCTGGCAAATCGACGCTCGCGCGTGCCCTGCTGGGCATTGCGACGGGGGCGGCCCTGTCGGGGTCGTTGCGTCTGGGCGAACGCGATCTGCTACGACTGACCGAGGCCCAATGGAAGGCGATCCGCTGGCGTGAGGTGGCGCTGGCGTTCCAGGCACCGAGCGCGCTGAATCCGGCTCTCCGCCTCGACTTGCAGGTAATGGAACCCTTTGAGCAGCTCATGGGCGCTTCCAGAAGGGCGGCCAGGACCCGTGCTGTCTCCCTCCTCGAACGCGTCGGCCTACCCACCGAGAGGCATCATGCCTACCCCGGCGAGCTCTCAACCGGCCAGAAGCGGCTGGGTCTGATCGCGATCGCCCTGGCCTGTGACCCGCGCCTTTTGATCCTCGACGAGCCAACTTCCGGCCTCGACCCTCTGACCCGCGATGCTCTCCTCCGCCTACTTCGCGAACTGCGCCAGGAAAGAGGCGACCGCGCCATGCTCGTGCTCGGTCACGATGTCGAGGCGCTGCATGCGATCGCCGACAGCGTCCAGCTGCTCTATGCGGGGCGCTCCATGGAGGTCGGTCCCGCCGAATTGGTGCTCGAGTCGCCCCGTCACCCGTATTCCTGGGCCCTCCTGAACTCTCGCCCCAGCCTGGGCACAGTGAAGGAGATCAGGGGCATCCCCGGTGACAACCCGGATCCGACCCACCCGGCCAGTGGCTGTCCCTTCGTCCCCCGCTGTACGCAGTCGGTGCCGGAATGCCGGACCGCCCCTCCGCCCATGCTCCCCGTGGATGGCCGGCTCGATCACACTGTCTCCTGCGTGCGCGCGGGACTGATCACAGTCCTCAGAGCGAGCGAGGTTTGCTTTTCGCATCGAGGCGCCCTCGGACGGAGGGTCCCAATTCTCCATGTAGTCGACCTCGAGCTCAGGGCGGGGGAGGTCCTGGGCATCGTGGGTCCAACCGGCTCGGGGAAGACCACCCTGGCGATGTGCCTGACCGGCCACCTGGCGCCCGACTCGGGTCGAGTTGATTTCGATGACATCGACGTTCGCACACTTCGAGACTCACGGCATGCAGATGCAAGGCGGGGACTGCAGCTTCTCTTCCAGGACCCTTTCGAAGCCACCTCCGGGCGCCTCACGGTCGAGGAGATCGTCCGTGAGCCGCTGGACATCGAAGGACGGATCTCGAAAGAGGCGTCTCTGGAACTTGTTCGCGCGGCCCTCGATTCCGTCCATCTCCCTTCCGATCCGCCCTTCCTGCTCAGGCGCTCGCACGAGCTCTCCGGCGGCCAGTTGCAGCGCCTCGGCCTGGCTCGGGCGCTGATCGTCCAGCCGCGGGTGCTCGTCGCCGACGAACCCGTCGCAATGCTCGACCCCAGTGAGCAGGCGAAGGCGCTCCAACTGCTGAAGCGATTACAGT
>JAYUBK010000042.1:0-8105 GCA_043740835.1 Chloroflexota bacterium | reverse complement strand
CCGTGGTCGCCGTCCTCCTCGCCGGCGTCTTTCTTCCTGGTGTCAAGAGGTGAACCACCCGCGATGAGCCACCTCACGTACCTGCTGGGAGTCCCGATACCGTCGCCAACGGCCCAGCCGCTGCAGCCATTCGGCGCCAACGTGATCACCTTCAGCTTCCTTCTCTCGACGCTGATCTGGGTTCCCGTCATCTCTGCAATCGTCATCGCCCTCTGGCCGAACGTGCGCGGCCGCCACGATCGGACCCTTTACCTGATCGCGTTCTGGACCAATGCCGCGCTGCTGCTGCTCTGTCTCATCGCCTACAACCAGGCCAACCTCTTCAGCCCCAACCCCCAGTTCGAGGAGAACGTGGCCTGGGTGCCGGCCATCGGGGTGGGATACCACCTGAGCGCCGACGGGATCTCCATCGTCCTCCTGCTCCTGGGGTCGCTGATCGGGACCGTCGCCGTCCTCGCCTCGTCCGGGATCCGGGAGCGAGTCCGCGAATACCTGGCCCTGATGCTGTTGGTTCAGGGGACGGTCAACGGTGTCCTCTCGGCTCGCGACGGCTTCGTGCTCGTTCTCTTCTGGATCGCGGGCGTCCTCCCCGTCGCACTCCTCCTCGCCGGGTGGGGAGGGCCGCGCCGGGCGACTGCCGCGTCGCGCTTCGTGGTCTACTCGGCGATCGGCAGCGGCGCCCTCCTGCTGGCGGTCCTGATGCTGTACGCGAACGGGGGCGGTTCGAGCTTCGACCTGAACGTCCTCTTCAAGTCCGTTCTCACCCCGAGGACGCAGCTTGTCATCGCGGTCCTGCTCGTTATCGCGGCAGCGACACGGCTGCCGCTGGTGCCGTTCCATGGCTGGGTCCGCGACGCCCTTGCCGAGGCTCCCGTGGGCGTGGCCGTGATTGTCGCCGGCGCGCTGACGCGCCTTGGTGGTTACCTCCTGATCCGGATCATGGTCGCCGGCCTCCACGACGGGTCGCGGCTGGTGGCGCCGGCCGTGGCCGCGCTGGCCGCCCTGACCGTGGTCTACGCGGCGCTGGCGGCCTTCCGCAATGACGACATCCGGCGCCTCGGCGCCTATGCCGCGCTGATCCCGGGTGGGGTCTTTGCCCTCGGCATCGCGGGCCTGACGCCGGCAGCTGTGCTCGGCGCCTCCCTCCAGCTCGTCGCAGGCGGCCTTGCCGCGGCTTTCGTCGTGGGCGCCACGGCGATCGTGGCAGAGCGGGCACAGACGCGCTCCATTCACCTCATGGGAGGACTTGCGGCGAGGATGCCGAAGCTTGCCTGGCTTCTCGTTCTGGCGGGCCTGGCCGTGATCGGCGTGCCCGGAACCGTGGGCTTCCTGAGCGAGACCCTCACCCTATTCGGCTCCTTCTACAACCAGCCGGCGGCCTCCTTCCTCGTCGCGATCGGCGTCGCCATCATTGCCGTCGTCACCGCGATAAGCGTGCAGAGAATCCTCTTCGGACGGCCTCGTCCGGATGCTCCGGGCGCCTCCGACGCATCGCCGTCCGAGATCTGGTTCCTCGGAATCCTGGCCGGCTGCATCATCTATTTCGGGGTCCTGCCGGGAGGCCCCAAGCTGGGGGGCACCGTCCCTCTCTTCGATCAGGGGATCGTCAACGTCCTCAATAACGCGACCAGCGACCTCGCCGGCGTCTACTCACCTCCCGACAAGAGCACTCCGGCCGCCGCCCAGCCGCTGCCTAATCCACCCGTTCCGGTCACGGTCACCCCCCAGGCGCCTTAGATGAAAACGCTCTCGCTGCTGCTGCCGGAGGCGCTCGTCGTGATGACCGGAGTGGCATGCATGTTCGCCCCTCGCGTTGCGCTGCTTCGGCGCCCGCCGCACCTGCCCTGGATCGTCCTCGCCCTCCTCGCCGTCGCCCTTGCCTTCGAGCTCACCGCCGGAGCACAGGTGACGACGCTTTTCCACGGCGGCTTCGGCCAGGATCGGTTTGCGCTTTTCGGCAAGGCAGCGGTTCTCCTCGTGCTGATCGTCGTCGTCGCGGCGAGCGACTGGGCTCTCCTCGGCACCTTCGCTCTCGGAGCGACTCTGCTCGCCGGATTCGGGGCGATGGTCGTCGCATCGGCGACCGGTTTTGCCGGGGTCTGGGCCGGGCTCGAGCTCTCGCTGATCGCCGGTGTGCTGGCCCTGGGCCGGCGAGAACAGGCTGCTTCGCGCGGCCTCCTACTCGCCGCCGGCTCGCTCGACACGCTCCTCCTGCTCGGGCTGGGAGCCGTCTACTCAATGACCGGAACGACGATTCTGAGCGGCGTCCAGGCCGGCCTCCTGGGTTCGGCGCTGACTTTGCCCCTCGTCCTGGCCATCCTTCTCGTAATCTCCGCGCTGACGGCACGGCTGGGGCTTGCCGGTTCCCTGGGCCCACTTCCCGCGACCGCCGCCGGCCTCGTCCTGGTCAAGCTTGCCGGCACTTTCGCGCCGGTTGCCGGCGCCTGGGTCGTCTTCGTCCCGGTCGTGGCGGCCCTTCTCATGCTCACCGGTGCCCTTGGGGCCCTCGCCGGCGGCGGGACCCGCTCCCTGCTCCGCAGCGCCGGCCTTGTCCAGCTCGGCTGGTTGATCGCAGCTTTGGCCGCGCCCGACCGCGTCGGCCTTGGGGCGGCTCTGTTCCTACTTGGCGGATACCTGCTGGCGGTGGCAGGAGCGCCGCTGGCGCTGGGCGAGGTACCCCATGGCCTCGCCGGACTCGCCGACCGGGGAGTGGGGAGGGCCGCCGGCTTCTCGCTGGCTCTCCTCTCACTGGCCGCCGTGCCTCCGCTGGCCGGCTTCTTCGGCGTTGTCGCCGTCGCCTCGCAACTCGCCCGCGTCGGTCTCTTCTGGCTCATCGTCGTCGGCGTCTTCAGCCTGGCTGTCGTGGCGCACGCAACGGTTCGCGATCTCCGCCTCATCTTCCTGACCTCCCCCGGCGAGGCCGTGCCCCGTCTCCACCACGCCTGGCTGGCGTTCGGCGGCGCCCTGGCCGTCGGCGTCCTCGTCATCGCCTACGGCCTCTTCGCCAACCCGATCAGCGGGTTGGCTCTCCAGGGAGCTGCCGCGATCGGTCTTCGGTAACCTGAAGGCCGGTTCCGGCGTTACATCCCCGGGCCACCCATGAAACCTGCACGTACTCGTCGCCGTACCTCGCGCCGCCGGGAGAGCTCCCGCCGCTGGCAGTCTCTCCTCCTCGTCGCCGTCATCGGCCTTCTGGTCGTTGGCGTTGGCGGGACTCTTGGCACCATCGGGGTGGTCGGCTACTACTCGCAGGGCCTGCCGTCGATCGATGGGCTGTCGGCGGGCAACCTCGCGCAGAGCACCCGCATCTACGACCGCAATGGAACGCTCATCCGCGAGCTCTCCCACGAGAACCGGACTGTCGTACCGCTCGGGCGCATCTCGATGCAGCTGCAGAACGCGACGATCTCGGTGGAGGACCGGACGTTCTACTCCAACCCCGGCGTGGACTACAGGCGTGTTCTAATCGCCGCCGCGTACGACGCGACCCATCGATCGGCCGCGCTCGGCGGCTCGACGATCACCCAACAGGTCGTGAAGAACTCCGTCCTCGCCGACACCCAGGGAGCGAAGACTTTCGACCGCAAGATGCGAGAGCTGCTCCTGGCAGAGGAGATGGAGCGCCGCTACACGAAGTCGCAGATCCTCGAGCTCTACCTCAACACGATCTACTACGGGAACGGCGCCTACGGTGCCGAAGCCGCCGCGCAGACCTATTTCGGCGTCCACGCCTCGGATCTGGACCTGCCGGAAGCGTCCTTCCTGGCTGGTCTTCCGCAGTCGCCCAACAACTACGACGCGTTGGGTACGCCCGATCAGGTCGCGGCCGCCAAGGGTCGCTGGGACGCGGTTCTGGGGGCCATGTTCGCGAACCATGCGATCACGAGGGCCCAGGAGCGTGCAGCTCTGGCGACGGACATATTCGCCAGGATGACCGCCAATCGCACCCTGCACAGTGGTCGCATCGATCCCGTCACGGCGCACTTCGTCGACTACACCCTCCAGTACCTGCGTAACCACGGTTACGACGACAAGCAGCTCTACGAGAGCGGCCTGCAGATCTACACGACGCTCGACCTACCGACTCAGAGGCTGGCCGACAAGTCGGTGAAGGACGCCGTCGCCGTCTATGCCAAGTCGAAGGGAGTCAACACCGGCGCCCTCCTGGCGATGGATCCCAAGACTGGCGAGATTATCGCCATGGTCGGCAGCGCCGACTTCAACAGCGATGGCATCCGGGGACAGGTGAACCTCACGGACATCGGCCGCCAGTCCGGTTCCTCGTTCAAGCCCTACACGTACGCGGTGGCGCTCCAGTCCGGCCGCTACACCGCGGCCACCCGGGTAAACGATGCTCAGAACATCATCGGCGGCACCAGATTCACCGACTGGGACGGCAAGCTAGAGGGCTACATACCGCTCCGTCAGGCTCTGGCCGAGTCGCGCAACCTGCCCGCGCTGTGGACTTTCAAGGACGTCGGCCCTCAGAAGGTCATCGACTTCGCCCACAAGCTCGGAATCAGCTCACCGCTCGATCCCGGCTCGCTGACCACCACGATCGGGTCCGGAGACCTCAGAATGACCGATCACCTGGCCGCCTATTCGGCTTTCGCCAATGGTGGTTACCGCGTCTACCAGCACCCGATCCTCAAGATGCTCGACTCCTCCGCAAAGACGCTTCCGGCCTTCCCGGAGAACACTGCCGGCGGCCCTGCGATGACGCCCCAGGTGTCCTACCTGATGAACGACATCCTGCACGATGTCCCCGCCTCCGAGCTCGGCATGGCTTCGAAACCGGTCGCCGCCAAGTCGGGTACCACCGAGGCCTGGACCTCGGCCTGGTACATGGGCTACACGCCCGACCTTGCAGTAGGGACGCTGATGGCCCACATCAACTCGGGCGACACCTGCACATCGGGCTACGCCAACTACGCGTCCAGCGACGTCAAGACCTCGGGCTGGATCTGCCCCGTCAACGTCCTCTGGGGCGAGCACGTGGGCGAGTCGCTCTGGAAGCCCTTCCTGACTGCCTACTACTCCAACGGAAGGGCCTGGCCCGCGACCTGGAAGAGGCCGGATGGGATCATTACCGCCAACGTCTGCAGGCTTGATGGCAACCTCGCCGACACGACGACACCTCCCGACCAGCGCTACAACGAGGATTTCATCAGGGGGGTCGGCGAGCCGGGTCCCAAGTGCGGAGCGAATCCGCCCCCGGGCACGGCGACGCCGGCGCCTTCCCCCTCGCCGTCTCCACCTCCCTCACCGCCTCCGTCGCCAAAGGCGAGCCCGACGCCGGTGCCCACGGCATCGCCGCCGCCGACCGCGAGCCCGGTGCCGCCGGCTTCGCCGAGCCCCACGGCGACGCCAACCAAGTAGGCGGGCGTCATCAAGCCGAGTCGCTCCGGCGCGATCGGTGGCGCTGCCTTCGCCGCCGCGGGCTTCGCCTGGCTGGTGCTCTCTCAGCAGCCGGCCTGGTACGGCGCCTGGTTCGTCGCGGTCGCCGCCGCGGGCCTTTTCCTGCCGGGCATCGCCAACCAGGTGACCCTCTCCCGGGGACACCTCGCTCTCCCCGGCTTCATTTATTCGCTATCTGCGGGTACGCTGGGCGGACTTGCCCTCGTCGTCGCGGTCGCCGGCCTTTCCGACCTTGTCGACGGCACGGTCGCCCGTCGCATGGGAAGCATCACTAGGGCGGGCGCCGCTCTCGATCCCATCGTCGACGGGGTCTTCTATGGGGCGGTGGCCATCGGCCTCGGAGCCGGCGGCGCCTACCCGCTGTGGCTGGGGGTCGTCGTCCTGGCGCGCTACTTCGTGCCCGTGATCGTCGGCGGCGTCCTCGTCGCCAGGGGCCGCCTGCCGAAGTTTCGGCACACCTTCTTCGGCCAGCTCTCGACAACGCTCATCGCCACCCTTCTGGGGGGCATCGCCCTTTTTCGAGGGTTCGGCGTGGACGTCGCCAACATCGTTCTCGGCGCGTCGCTCCTCTTCCCGCTGGTCACCCTGCTGGCCTGGGTGGAGTTGGCCCGAACCGCCCGGGACCTCGCCCGGCCCGAACCGGAGCCGGAGTAAAATCACCGACGGCCGCGCTAGACGGGGAGTTGGCGGTGCCCTGTACCAGCAATCCGCCGCAGCTGGGTTGAAATCCCGCTCCGAGGTTCGGCTCTTCGGGTCTGACCGAGGTGGAAGGCGTTGATGGCCGGGACCTGCGCAGCTCGGTCCTCCGAACCCCGTCAGGACCGGAAGGTAGCAGCGGTAAGGAGGGTGCCGGGGGTGCCGCAGTCATCCGGGCCTGAGCCTGAAGCCCCGAGAACGCCGGGGATGCCGTTATCGACGAGGGGGTGCGCGGTCACTCCATACCCGGGCAGAAGGTTTTCATGAACTCCTACGAAGCTCTCTACAGGAAATACCGCTCGCAGACCTTCGCCGACCTCGTCGGCCAGGAGGCCATCTCGCGCGCTCTCCAGGGCGCCCTCGTCAACGGCCGCGTTTCACACGCGTATCTCTTCTCCGGATCCCGCGGAACCGGCAAGACCACCTCGGCTCGCCTCCTGGCGAAGGCCCTGAACTGCTCGCGCCGTCCGCCGGCATCAGCCGAGCCCTGCAACGAGTGCGAGTCGTGCCTGTCCGTGACGGCCGGCTCAGCCCTGGACCTGATCGAGATCGACGCAGCGTCGAACCGGGGCATCGATGAGATCCGAGACCTGCGCGAAAAGGTGCGGCTGGCCCCCGCGCTGGGGGGCTACAAGGTCTACATCATCGACGAAGCCCACATGCTCACCACCGAAGCTTTCAACGCCCTCCTGAAGACGCTCGAGGAGCCTCCGGACCACGTGGTCTTCGTGCTCTGCACGACCGAGGCCGAAAAGGTGCCGCTGACGGTGCGCGGCCGTTGCGCCCAGTTCCGATTCGGCCGCCACAGCGAGCCTGCCATGGTCGGCCACCTGGCCGGCATCGCGCGGCGGGAGGGTCTCGACGTCGATCCCCTGGCTCTCGCGCTCATCGCTCGGATGGCCGAGGGATCGATGAGGGACGCCATCGGTTACCTCGACCAGGTGGCGCCCCTGGCCGCCGGCCGGATCACCGTGGCAATCGCCCGGGAGCTGCTCGGCGTCGCCGATCCGGCCGCGGTGGCGGCTCTCTTCGATGCCGTCCTGGAAGGTCGCGCGGGCGACGCCATGACCGGGTTGAATGCGCTCTATGAAGGCGGGGTCGAGCTGCGGCCCCTGGTCCGCGGGCTGATGGAGAGTTGCCGGGACCTGCTCGTCGCCTCGATCGAACGCCGGGATACCAGCGCCCGGGCGCGACTTAGTGGCGCCCTTGACGCATTGCTGCGACTCGACGGCGAAGTCCGGCGCCATGCCGAGCCCCGCTTCCTGGTCGAGGCAACGCTCGTGAGGCTCGCCGTCGAGGTCGCCGGCTCCACGCAGGCTGCTGCCACGGTACCCGTCGCCCCCGCACCGATCAAGGTGGTTGCCCCCACCCATCCGGCCAGCCCCGGACACGCAGCCGGCTCCCCGCCCGCGGCGATCGCACCAGCCGGGGCCGCTCCGATGCCAGGCCGGCCTGGACCACCCGAATCTGAATCTGCAGCACTTGAATCTTCAGCACTTGGAGCGCCCGCTCCTGCACCGGCAGGACTGGGACCCCAGGCACCTGTCGTACCCGCTCCTTTCGCTGCCGAGGGCGCGCCCGTGGCCGACCCGGACCCGGTCGTCCTGGTCCAGCCAGTCGCGGGCCGGGGCGATGCCTGGCAGCGAACGCTCGCCGACCTCCCCGCCAGTGCCCGGGCAATTTTCAAGGCGGGCGAGGTGACCTTCGAGGGAAGCACCGTCGTCCTTACCTACCGCTACCAGGGCCAGTTCGGCGTTGCCGAGAGCAAGCGGGGCGAAGTGCTGCCGCTGCTGCCGACCTACCATGGGCCCGACGTGAAGCTCGACATCCGGCTGCTTCCGCTGTCGGACCGCGGCGTGCCGGCCAGGCCGATCGCCCCCGAGGAAGATCCCCGAATCGTTGAGGCCGTCAAGACCTTTGGCGCCCGAGTCATCGACGTTAAGGAGATTCACCAGTGAAGAATCCAATGGGAGTGCTCAGGGCGCGTCGGA
>JAYUBK010000041.1:0-23604 GCA_043740835.1 Chloroflexota bacterium | reverse complement strand
ACGAGGGTGTCGAGCTCGGCCCGGCAGGTCCAACCGGACTCATCACCTATATGCGAACCGACTCAGTCCGCATCGCCCCCGAGGCCGACGCCAGGGCGCGGGACTGGATCAAGGCCGATCTTGGCGACAAGTACGTCGGCAAGCCGCGCACCGACAAGGTCAAAGCGGGCGCCCAGGATGCTCACGAGGCGATCCGGCCGACCGATCCAGCGCGCACGCCGGAGTCCATACGCCAGTTCCTCAGCGCAGACCAGTTCCGGGTCTATGAGCTCATCTGGCGGCGCTTCGTCGCCAGCCGGATGGCCGAGGCCGTCTACGCCGGGAGTCAGGCCGAGATCGGTGCCGGCGACCTCGTGTTCCGCGCCAGTGGCCTCGTCCTCACCTTCGACGGTTTCTACAAGGTCTGGGACCGCGACGACGACACGGACGAGGGCCGCCTGCCGCAACTGGAGAGCGGGCAGGTCCTCACCTTCCATGAACTGGCGCCCGAGCAGCACTTCACGCAGCCGCCTCCGCGTTTTTCGGAAGCATCGCTCATCAAGGAGTTGGAGGAGCGCGGTATCGGCCGCCCCTCGACCTACGCCAGCATCGTCACCGTCATCCAGTCGCACGGCTACGTCGAACAGAAGGAGCGCCGCCTCCACCCTGCCCAGCTCGGTGAGGCCGTCAACACGATCATGGTCGGCCATTTCGGCGACATCGTCGACGACAAGTACACGGCGGCCATGGAGGAGCGCCTCGACCAGGTCGAGCAGGGTGGTCTTCAGTGGGAGCCGGTCGTCGGCGCCTTCTACGGCCCACTCGAACGAATGCTGAGCGCAGCCAACGAGGCGATCCCCGCCGACACCGGCGAGATCTGCCCCGAGTGCAAAGAGGGCCATCTGCTGCTCAAGGCAAGCCGCTTCGGGCCCTTCAAGGGCTGCTCGCGCTATCCGACGTGCAAATATCGCATCGCCGTGCTCCCGGCCGGTGAGACCGCGCAGCCGGTGCTACTGGACGAGAAGTGCCCTGACTGCGGCCGCCCGCTGCAAAAGCGCAAGGGCCGCTACGGGGAATTCGTCGGTTGCTCCGGGTACCCCGAGTGCAAGTACATCAAGCGCGAGGAGCAGGAATCAAAGCCCACCGGCAAACCGTGCCCCGAGTGCGGGAAGGAGCTGCACGAGCGCAAGGGCCGCTACGGCATGTTCCTGTCCTGCTCCGGCTACCCGGAGTGCAGGTACCGCGCGAATAGCAAGGGCGAGGGAAAGGCCGCCACCGCGCCTGTCCTGCTCGACGAAAAGTGCCCGGTCTGTAGCAAGCCCATGGTGGAGCGCAAGGGACGCTTCGGACCCTTCAAGGGCTGCTCCGACTACCCCCGCTGCCCCGGTCCACCTCGCGCTCCAAAGGAACCGGCAGCTGCCGGCGCCGGCGCCCGGAAGAGGCGCCAGAGCTAGGCCGGGCTGTTGGCGAAGAGAGCTTTGCTCTCGGATTTGAACTCCGCCAATGTGCTCGCCAGGCCCGCAGCCTCGCGGACGAGATAGGGCCCTTCGAGCCTGCCGAAAGCTTCGAGCAGGACTCTGGCGATGCGCTGCTGCTCCGTCGGCTCGCGGCCGAACATGGCCAGGGTCTTGTCGAGCTGGAGAGTGTGCTCGCGCAGGTGCTGGGTGGCGCGCAGCGGGTAGAAGCCGAGGCGAACATTGGTGCGATTCCAGCGGACCATCCTGTCGAGAGCAGGGTCCAGGCAGGCCAGCGAGCGGCAGCTTCTGTCCACGAAGGTGTCGAACTCGCCCAGCAGCTCGGCGATTGAACCGCTTCGCGGCAGGTCGACATCCAACCGGAAGCGCCTCGGGATGTCTCGGCTCGGTGGCCAGCCGAGCTCTTCGTCGTGCTCCCGGCGGCCGGCCCAGAAGGCGAGGATCCAGGCCCACCATTCCTGGGCGTCGAGCACGTGGGCGAGGGTCTGACGCGGGGTCCACTCACCCGGTCCCGGAACCGTCTCCAGGTCCGCGTCCTCGAACGGAAGAAGGGCTCCTCGGAGAGTCCAGCGTGCAGCCGACAGCTGGCCCGCGAGGACAGCGACAGCAGACTGGGGGCGTACCCTCGCCTGCGCTTCTTCAAGCACCTGAACCAGTTGGAAGATGCCGTGCCTGAACTCGATCCGGGCTTCGCGCCAGTCGATCTCCAGGGGGAGCGTCGCGGCGGGGATCGCGAGGATTTGGTCAACCGCCCCGAGAACCGCTGCGCGGGCAGGTGTTGAACTCACGGCTGGTATGATCGCAGAGCCGGCGGGCGACCGCCGAGTACACACGCCCTGGGGCTGCACCCCTGTCCCTCTCTGCCGGAGAGGGTCCTGATCCCGGGCGGCGGATTTAACAGGAGGTAGTTGTCCAGTGTCACAGGTGACTCTCAAACAGCTGTTGGAGGCCGGTGTCCATTTTGGCCACCAGACCAGCCGCTGGAATCCCAAGATGCGGCCTTACATCTTCACGGCCCGCAACGGCATCCACATCGTCGATCTCCAGAAGACCGTCAGGCTTCTCGACGACGCCTACAACTTCGCCCGCTCGGTCGCGGCGAGTGGCCGCCCGGTCCTCTTCGTCGGGACCAAGAAGCAGGCTCAGGAGACCATCCAGACGGAGGCTGCCCGCTGTGGCATGTTCTTTGTGAACAGGCGCTGGATGGGTGGGATGCTGACTAACTTCTCGACAATGCAGAAGCGGATCCGGCGCCTCTACGAGCTGCGCCGCATGCAACAGGATGGGACCATGGCCAGCCTGTCCAAGAAGGAGGCCAAGAACCTCACCGACGAGCTCGACAAGCTGATGTTCCATTTCGACGGCCTCGCGGACATGAAGCGCCTGCCCGGCGCCGTCTTCGTCGTCGACCCGAAGAAGGAGCACATCGCCGTCACCGAGGCGAACCGGCTGAAGATTCCCGTGATCGCGATCACGGATTCGAACTGCGATCCCGACCTCATCCAATTCGTGATACCCGGCAACGACGATGCGATCCGCGCCGTGAAGCTGATCACATCGAAGATGGCCGATGCGTGCCTGGAAGGCCGCCAGGAAGTCGCCGAGGGCGAGCTGCCGGCGATGGACGATCGCGAATTCCTGCCCACCGAGCCCCTTTACGAGGTTCCCGAGGAATACCTCGACGAGGAGGACTACCGGCTTCCGAACGTCTCGGAGGACGAGTTCCTCAGCCGGGCCGACGCCGAGGAGCGCTAAAACGATGGCTCAATTTTCCGCAAAGGACATCAAGACTCTCCGCGATCAGACCGGCGCCGGCATGCTGGACTGCAAAGCCGCCGTGGAGGCGACCGGTGGCGACCTCGAGAAGGCCCGGGTGTGGCTCCGCGAGCATGGCATCGCCAAGGCCGGCAAGCGCATGGACCGCGCCACCGGCAACGGCGTCATCGAGGCCTACCTGCACCGCACCGGCGACTACCCGCCTCAGAACGGGACGCTGCTCGAGCTGAACTGCGAGAGCGACTTCGTCGCCAAGGGTGACGACTTCCGGCTGCTTGCCAAGGAGATCGCCCTCCACATCGCCGCCGCGGCACCGCGCTGGATCTCTCGCGACGATGTGCCCCCCGACATCATCGAGGCCGAGAAGGACATCTACATGAACAAGGCCGTCGAGGAGGGCAAGCCTGAGGCGGCGATCGCCAAGATCGTCTCTGGGCAGGTCGAAGGCTTCTACAAGGAGAACTGCCTTCTCGACCAGCCCTACGTCCGGGATCCCAAGACGACCGTCGGAGACCTCATCAAGGAGCACATCGGCAAGCTTCAGGAGAACATCACGGTGCGCCGGTTCTCCCGCTTCAACATCAAGGAAGCCTGAGACCCTCCCCCGGAGGACGTGATGCAAGCCGGTCCCAGCAGCAAGCCCAAGTACGGTCGGATCCTTCTCAAGATCAGCGGTGAGGCCCTGCTCGGGAAGCGGTCCTATGGCATCGACTTCGACGTTGTGCGGCAGATCGCGGCCCAGATCAAGAGCGTTCACTCGCTCGGAGTCGGCGTCGGCGTCGTCATCGGCGGCGGCAACATCTTCCGTGGCATCGCTGCGTCGAAGCGCGGCTTCGACAGGGCGACAGGCGACTACATGGGCATGCTCGGCACGGTCATCAACGCGCTCGCTCTCCAGGAGGCACTTGAAGAGTGCGGAGTGCCGACCCGCACGATGACGGCGATAACCATGCCGCAGGTCGCCGAGCAGTGGATCCGCCGGCGGGCCGTCCGCCATCTCGAGAAGGGTCGCGTCATCCTGCTCGCGGCAGGTACCGGCAATCCCTACTTCACGACCGACACGACCGCCGCGCTGCGGGCGCTGGAGATCGAGGCGGAGGTGATGCTGAAGGCCACCAAGGTCGACGGCATCTACGACAGCGATCCCACGACCAACCCGGAGGCCAGGAAGTTCGCTCACCTGGACTATCTGCACGCGATCAACGCCGAGGGAATCGAGGTAATGGACAACACGGCGCTCACCCTCTGCATGGACAACAAGCTGCCGATCATCGTGTTCGACCTCCTCCAGGAGGGAAACATCGAGAGAGTTGTGCTGGGCCAGGAAATCGGTACGCTCGTGAGTACCGAGAAATGATCGACAAGATCGTCAACGAGGCGGAGGCGAAGATGGGCAAGAGCATCGAGGCGATGCAGCAGTCACTGACCTCGATCCGCACCGGCCGCGCCAACCCGGCGCTCATCGACCGCGTCATGGTGCCCTACTACGGGACCCCGACGCCTCTTAATCAGCTCGCCCAGATCAGCGCTCCCGAGGCGCGCATGCTGATCGTGCAGGTCTACGACCGCAGCCAGATGGGCGCCGTCGAGAAGGCTCTCCGGGCCCCGGAGCTCGGACTCAATCCCGCCAGCGACGGCCAGGTCCTCCGGGTGCCGATTCCGCCGCTCACCGAGGAGCGCCGCAAAGAGTACGTGAAGATGGTCCGGGGTCGGGCGGAGGATGCCCGCATCGCCATCCGCAATGTTCGCCGCGATGAGATCCACCGCGTCGACCAGCAGATCAAGGAAGGCCTGCTCTCAGATGACGACGCACGAAGCGCCAAGGACCGTCTTCAGAAGGTCACCGACATGCACATCGGCCAGGTCGATGCCGTGGCAAGTCGTAAGGAAGCCGAGGTGATGGAGGTATGACCCGCATCACCTCCGGTCCGATCGAATCGCGCGGCGGCGCCGAGGTGATGGGGGCGTGATTCTTGCCGTCCAGATCGTCGAATCACGCGGCGGCGCCGAGGTGATGGGGGCATGACCCCCTCCACCCCCGGTCCGGTCGCGCTTCGGGGCCCTGAACGCCAATATCGATGTCGCCCCTCCGGGCTACCGTGGTCACGCACCTTCCGGTGCGCTCCCGTGGAGTCCTCGGAGCTCCGGGATCTTGTCGTCCAGATCGTCGAATCACGCGGCGGCGCCGAGGTGATGGGGGTCTAGACCTCCGTCATCGAGCCTTGGAGAAGCCGCCGCCTCAGGTCCCCCGTCATATCGGGATAATCATGGACGGCAATGGGCGCTGGGCCCGCCGCCAGGGGCGCTCCGTCACCTTCGGCCACCGCGCCGGTGTCGAGGCGATCCGCCGGGTCATGTACGCCTGCGACGACCTCGGAGTGGCGGTGTTGAGCGTCTACGCATTCTCGACCGAGAACTGGCGTCGCTCGCGGCGCGAGGTGCAGGGTCTGATGCGGCTTTTCGAGCAGACCGTTGAAAAGGAATTCGCGGAGATCCACGCTCGCGACATCCGAATCCTCGTCAGCGGCCGCCGGGAGGGACTCTCCGAAAGGCTGGCGGCGCAGCTTGATGAGGCCGTCGCGAAAACGCGCGAGAACAGGAGGGGCACCCTCAACCTCTGCCTCAACTACGGAGGACGGCTGGAGATCGTCGACGCCGCGCGCCGCCTGCTTGCCGAGGGCGTACGCCCGGACCAGGTCGACGAGGGGGCCATCAGCTCCCGTCTCTATGCCCCTGATCTCCCGGATCCCGACCTCGTAATCCGGACGGCGGGCGAAAGCAGGGCCAGCAACTTCCTCCTCTGGCAGTCGGCCTACTCGGAGTTTCACGTAACACAGACACTCTGGCCCGACTTCACCAAGGCGGATCTGGCCGTTGCGATCGCCGACTTCCAGGGGCGCACGCGCCGTTTTGGCGGTCGCCCGGAGAGTCCCCGGTGAGCCGCCCTTCGCCGCTCATGATTCGGATCCTCAGCGGGGCCCTCTTTCTCGGACTGGTGCTCGTCCTCGTCTACGCGGGACCCATCGGTGTGTACATCGTCGCCACGGTACTCACCGGCGGCGCCCTCTGGGAGTTTCGGGGGCTGTCGGACAAAATGGGTTTCCGGGCCCCTTCCTGGCTGATCTACCCGCTCGGTGCGTTCTTTGCTCTCAGCGGGACGTGGCTGAGGCTGATCGACGTCAAGCTCGTGCTGAGCCTCGTGCTGGTTGCGGGTCTGGGCGCTTTCCTATTCATCCCTGGCCGCCGCGAGGGCCTTGGGCGCTGGGCCATGGGAATGGCGGGCGCCATCTACGTCGGCATGCCGATCAACTACTACCTCCTCCTTTACGGCTCCCGCAACGGCCTCGCGTGGCTGCTCTTCGTCATCCTCGCCGCGGTCGTCAGCGACGTCGCCGCCCTCCTCGTGGGGATGCGCCTCGGGCGGACGCCATTCTTTAAGGAGATCAGCCCAAGAAAGACCGTCGAGGGGGCGATTGCGGGCCTCCTCGGCGCCGTGATCGTCTTCCTGTTCGGGAATGCGGTGACGCTGCACGTGCCGCTCCTCCACGCGGTCGTGATCGGGCTCCTGATCGGCGTCGCTGCTGAGATGGGCGACCTGGTCGAGTCGCAGATGAAGCGCATCGGCGGCGTCAAGGACTCCTCGAACCTGATCCCCGGCCATGGCGGCATGCTCGACAGACTTGACTCGATCTTCTTCCCGCCGATCCTGGTCTGGACCTACACGCTCCTGTTCGGACTTCTCAAGTGACGAAACAACGCATCGCAATACTCGGCGCCGCGGGGTCAGGCGCATCGGGGGCGGGCCCCCCCTACGGAACCCCCCCTGCCGGCCCGTCGCACGCTGAGGCTTCGATTGGTGGCGAAGGCGCGGCAGAGCCGCGCCTTCATGGGACTCGGCAATGACGAAACAACGCATCGCAATACTCGGAGCCACGGGGTCCATCGGTACTCAGACGCTCGAGGTCATCGATTCCAACCCCGAGCGGTTCGAGGTCCTTGGCCTCGTCGCCGCGACGACGCCATTCGACCGCCAGGCCCGTTTCACCGTCCGCGCCGGCGAACAGGACGCAGATAAGCGGATCGAGGAGATGGTCACCCACCCGGATTGCGACATCGTCGTGGTGGCGATACCGGGTGCTCAGGCCCTCGGTCCGACGCTCACGGCTCTTCGTGCGGGCAAGGTTGTCGCCCTGGCCAGCAAGGAGGTGCTGGTGATGGCCGGGGACCTCGTGATGCGAGAGGCTCACCATCGACTGCGTCCGATTGATTCCGAGCATTCGGCGATCTGGCAATGCCTCTGGGGTGAGGCGACAGAGTCGGTCCGGCGGCTTCTCATCACGGCCTCGGGCGGACCCTTCTGGAAGAGGCTCGAAGTCGACATGGAGAAGGTGACCGTCTCCGAAGCGCTGGCGCACCCGCGCTGGAACATGGGGCGAAAGGTGAGCATCGACTCGGCCACCATGATGAACAAGGGCTTGGAGTTGATCGAGGCCCATCACCTGTTTGCGACGCCCCTGGAGCGGATCGCGATCGTTATCCACCCGCAATCGATCGTCCATTCGATGGTCGAGTTCAAAGATGGATCAATCAAGGCGCAACTGGGTGTGACCGACATGCGGCTCCCGATCGCTGTCGCCCTCGCCTACCCCGAACGCCTTGAGGGCGTCGTGCCGGCGGCCGACCTTGCCGGGATCGGACGTCTTGACTTCGCCGAGCCCGATTTCGATCGCTTCCCGATGCCCGAGCTGGCGCGCGCTGCAGCGGCGGCGGGCGGAGGCAGGCCGGCCGTCCTGAATGCCACCAACGAGGAGGCCGTCGCCGCCTTCCTGAGGGGCGAGATCAGCTTCGCGGCGATAAGCCGCAGCGTCGCCGCGGCACTGGAAGCCTTCGGGGGCTGCGGCCCCAGCCTCGAGGAGATCCTCGACGCAGACCGCTGGGCGCGAGGTTATTTCTTAAGGTTCGCGGGTAAGGTGTAGTCGAAAGGTGCCGACCGAATTTCTCTTCTACGCAATCGTCGGTCCGATCGCCATCGTGGCGATGTTCCTGCTGCTGATCGGCCCCCACGAGTTCGGCCACTTCATATTCGCCAAGCTTTTCAAGGTCCGGGTCTTCGAGTTCGCGCTGGGAATGGGCACCCAGGTCGTCGCGCGTACAAGGGGCGGCACCCAGTACACGCTCCGCGCACTCCCGGTGGGCGGCTACGTCCGCCTGGCCGGGATGGAGCCGGGCACCTACGACGACCCCGACGGCTTCCACTCCAAGCCCGCCTGGCAGCGCCTGCTCGTGCTCCTGGGGGGACCGGGCGTGAACTTCCTGATGGCCGCCCTGATGGTCACCGGCCTCGCTCTCTCACAGGTCAGCGACGACCCGGGCAAGGTGATCGGCATCTTCACCGATACGCCGGCCTACTCCCAGGGCATCCGGCCGGGCGACCACATCCTGTCGATCAATGGCATGGCGGTGAAGAGCCAGGGGGACATCCGCCGCCAGGTCGATCAGGCCAACGGCCAGCCGGTCGCGATCGTCCTCCGCAAAAGCGACGGCAAGGTCGTCACTCTCTCCATCACGCCGGCCTTCAACGCCCAGGCCCATCGCAGCGTGATCGGCGTGGCGACCGAGCAACCTTTCTCGATCACCGATGCCCTCTATGCCGGCGCAACTTTCCCGTGGAAGACGATCACCGGCATCGTCGCGGGCATCGGCGCGGTGGCGAGCGGGCAGATACCCGGTGGTTTGCTCGGCCCATCAGGCGCCACCGGCGCCATCGGCATCGGCTATATAACTCTGAGTGCAGCCCGCAGCGGATTCCCGGAATGGCTCTACCTGGTGTCAGTCCTGTCGGTTGCCCTTGGCCTCGCCAACCTGCTTCCGCTACCCGCCCTCGACGGCGGGCGCATCGTCGTCGTGCTGCTCGAGAAGCTGCGCGGCAAGCCCTTCGACCGCGACCGCGAGATGCAGGTCCAGCGCTTCGGCCTGGTGGCAATGCTCGCCCTGGTCGCTTTCATCGCGTACTTCGATATCCAGCGCATCGTCAATCACCAGTTTCCGGGCCTGCACTAGCCCCGTATCTACAGGTAGATGAAAAAGCGCAGATATTCGGCACCGGTTCGGGTGGGGGATGTCGTCATCGGCGGCGCGGCTCCCATAGCGGTGCAGACGATGACGAAGACCGACACCCGCGACGTCAAGGCGACACTGGAGCAGATCGCCAGGCTGAAGGATGCCGGCTGCGAGATAGTGCGCCCGGCGGTGCCCGACCACGAGGCGGCGGAGGCGCTCTTCGAGATCGTGCCGAAGTCACCACTGCCGATCATCGCGGACATCCACTACGACCACACTCTGGCGCTCACGGCAATCAGGGCGGGAGTCCAGGGGCTCCGCCTCAACCCCGGCAACATCATCGACCGCGACAAGGTCATCAAGGTCGTCACCGCCGCCAAGGAGCGGGATATCCCCTTCCGCATCGGCGTCAACGCGGGCTCGCTGCCGGAAGAGGTCCACAAGTCGATGCGCGAAACCCAGGCCATCGATCGGGACGACCGGCTCGCAACCGCCGAGCGGATGGTGGAGGTCGCCATCGGGCACTGCAAGATCCTCGAGGAGCTCGACTACGGGCCGGGCCACATCAAGGTCAGCCTGAAGGCGACCGACGTCTGGACCAACGTGATGGCCAACCGCCTTTTCGCCGAACAGCGGCCTTACCCAATCCACCTCGGCGTAACTGAATCCGGTCCCGTCCAGGCGGGCAGCATCCGGAGTGCGATCGGCCTCGGCATCCTCCTCGCCGATGGTATCGGCGACACCATCCGCGTCTCACTGTCGACGGAGGACCCCACCGAGGAGATCCGGGTCGGCTACGAGGTCCTGAAGGCGCTCAACTTCCGCAACGAGTCGGCGACGCTCGTGGCCTGTCCGACCTGTGGGCGGCTCGAATACGACATGGTCCCGATGGTCCGCGAGGTCGAAAAGCACATCGCCAACCTCAAGGTGCCGATCACCGTCGCGGTGATGGGATGCGTGGTGAACGGCCCGGCCGAGGCGCGCCACGCCGATATCGGCGTCACCGGTGGACGCGGCAAGGGCGTCATCTTTCGGAAGGGAAAGCTCTACAAAACGGTCCCGCAGGCCGAGCTACTCGCCGAGTTGCTGTCCGAGATCGACACCATCGCCGCCGAGATGGCCGGGGCCACGGCGGTTGCGGGTAAGCCGGGGCAATAACCGCACCAGGGCCGCTGCCACGGCGAGCAGGACGATGCCGGAGGCGATAAGCACGATCGGGAACCCAAGGCTCTGCGCGAAATGCCGGAAGCCGACTTCGAGCGTGGTGATGAAAAGGCCGACGCCGCCGGCGACTGCATAGCCGCCGCTGCTGCGCACGATCGACGCCACGAACGACGTCATCGCCAATCCCGCCGCGAATGGCTCCAGGCCGCGGCCGCCCGGTTCGCTGGACAGGACCAGCGCGGCGACTACCGGCGGGATCACAGCAGCGAGGCTGAGCACTTCCACGGCCCAGGCCCCCTTTCGATCGCGCCCGATCTCAGCGCTGATCGCGAGCACCGCGCCCGCGACGAGGAACGCGACTTCAGGTTCCCATCCGGCCGGTAGCCGCGCATAGGCGACCGCTGCGCCCGCACTGCTGTAGGCGCAGATGGCCAGTGTCAGTGCGACGAGGCCGGACCACGTCCTCAGCATCAGTGGGATCGCCACAGCCCATCCGATCGTGGCCGCCAGGAGCAGGTTGCCGCTCTCGTCGGGGCCCGAATATGTCGACTGGGCGGCTCGTGAGAGCAGGTGCATGTCGATGAAGATCTCGCTGCAGATGGCGAAAACCGCGAGGACCGAGAGGGCGAAGGCGGCCGAGCGAGCGCGGCGGGCAGCCGGCTGAGCCGACCGCGGCTCGAGGAAGAAGCCGGTTCCAACCCCGGCGCCGAGGACGAGGCCGAGGAGGAGGATGCGCCCGGCATCGCCGAGCTGGTCGTGCTGGACACCGAACAGGAAAGCCACACCGACCAGGATCACGACCGTCCCCGAGTAGGCGACCACCTCCGTAGCGGTGATGCTGTGGCCCGCCCTTGAGGGCTCGGCGGCGCGCGCCGGCCGGTCTGCCTCGAAGTGCGCGATCCTGTCGGCCAACTCCGCGGTCAGGATCCCGGCCGCGGTCCACCTGCGCAGGTCCTCGGGCAGTCCCATCGGCGCGCACTCTAGCGCGGAGGCACACGGCAGGGCGGCATTCGGGATAATCGGAACTCCCCCAATGAGCGAAACCCAAAAACGCGAGCCCGAAGAGCTCGGTCAGGTCAAGCAGATCCGGAAGATGTCGGCAGACTTCGACGGCTGGTATACGGACGTCATCCGCAAGGCGGAGATGGCCGACTACACGCCCGTCGCGGGCTCGATCGTGCTCCGGCCCTACGGGATGGGGGTCTGGCAGGGCATCCAGCGCGCCTTCGACGACATCATCGCCGAGAGCGGCCACGAGAACTGGTACTTCCCACTCCTGATCCCCGAGGAACTGCTGATGAAGGAGGCCGAGCACATCGAGGGCTTCGCTCCCGAGGTCGCATGGGTCACCCGGGGAGGGAAGAGCGAGCTCGACCGGCCCCTTGCGATCCGGCCCACCAGCGAAACCATCATCGGGACGATCATCCGCAAGTACATCCAGTCCTATCGTGACCTGCCCCTCCTGACCAACCAGTGGTGCAACGTCGTGCGCTGGGAGATGCGAACTCGCCTCTTCCTGCGCTCCCGGGAGTTCCTGTGGCAGGAGGGCCACACCTTCCACGCCACGACCGCCGAGGCGGAGGAGGAGGTCCTGACGATCCTCGAGGCGTATCGAACGATCGCCGAGGACTGGCTTGCGATCCCTTCGATCAAGGGCCGCAAGAGCGACGAGGAGAAGTTTGCCGGGGCCGTTTACACCACCAGCATCGAGTCGATGATGCGGGACGGCCTGGCCCTCCAGTCGGGCACTTCTCACTACTTCGGGCAGAACTTCACGCAGGCCTATGACATCAACTTCACGAACCGCGAGAACCACAAGGAGCATGCCTACAGCACCTCGTGGGGCATGTCGTGGCGGCTGATCGGCGGCCTTGTCATGGCTCATGGTGACGACAACGGCCTCGTCATGCCGCCCCGGATCGCGCCGGTCCAGGTCGCGGTCATCCCGATCTTCCGGGACGAGGAGAGCCGGGAGGGAGTGCGTCGCTTCCTCGAACCGATCGCAGCGTCCCTGAAGGCGGCGAAGATCCGCCACAGGGTGGACTGGCGTGACGTGCGGCCCGGCGACAAATACGCCCACTGGGAAGTTCGCGGAGTTCCCTTTCGGATCGAAGTCGGGATGCGCGACGTTGAGACGGGGCAGGTCGTTCTCGTCGACCGGATGACGCGCGAGAAGCGGTCGGTTCCCGTCACCGGCCTTGTTGAACTGCTCGCCGTCGAGTTGGAGCGCTTCCAGGGCGACCTTTTCGCCCGCGCTGAGACATTCCGGGACGAACACACCATCAGGCCCACGAGGTGGGCCGAATTCGAGGCTTTCTACCGTGACGGCAACGGCTTCGCCTGGGCCTCGTGGTGCGCCCGGACCTCCTGTGAACTCGAGATCAAGGAAAAACTCGGCGTCACGACGCGAAACCAGCCCTTCGTCGTCGAGGGCGAGTTTGGAGATCGATGCATCCATTGCGATCAGCCGTCCCAGACGGTGGTGATCTTCGCCCGGGCGTACTGAGCCGGCGTAAGCCCGGCATGTTCGCCGCGCTCGGGAGGCTCGAAGGCGTCGGCTGGTTCCCCTACGCGGCCCTTACCGCAGCGGCGGCCGCCCTTTTCTCCGTCGGCCTCGCCACGCATCCGATCGGCCGTGACGAGGCCGTCAGCGTGCTTGCCGCCCGCCATCCGCTCCCTCAGCTGCTCGGACTCATAGTCAACCACGAGCCGCACCCCGCCGGCTACTATCTGGCGCTGACCCTCTGGCCCCACGCCACCCTGGTCGAGGCGAGGCTCTTCTCCTTCCTGCCGGCTGTGCTCTGCGTGCCTGTGATCTTCGCCATCGCCCGGCGGCTCAGTCTCCCTGCCTGGCCGGCAGGGATCCTGGCGGCGACGTCACCCTTCCTCGGCTTCTACTCGGTCGAGGCCCGCATGTACTCCTGGCTCGGTTTCATGGGAGCGCTCGCCCTCCTCCTCACGACCTCGATGACGGAGTCGGAGAAACCTCCGCTTCGCTTCGCCCTCCTCGCGGGCTTCGTCATGGCGCTGGCCGCCTACGTTCATTACTTCTCGCTCTTCCTCGGGCTGACCGTCGTCCTCTGCCTGCTCGCGAGGCGGCTCCGCCTCCATGCGCTGGTGGCGACGGGCACGGCGGCGGTCCTCTACATCCCCGGGCTCGTGATGCTGGCCGAGCAGGTCCCGGTTTTCCGTCGCTACCCCACTGGAACCTGGCAGGCCAAAGAGGACCCGGTGCACGTGTTCCAGGCCTTCAGCGTCCTCCTGGCGGGCGCCGAAAGCTATCTGCCGGCCTTCGTCGTCACCGCGTTGCTGCTCGGCGTCATCGGGTTCGCCTTGTACCGGGGCCGCTCGCGGTCGCCCGTCAGGTTGCTTGGCTTCTGGCTCCTGCCCACCATGGCGCTGCCCCTGGCGATCGGGGCGGTCGTACCGCTCGACTCTCCCCGCTACCTGGCGGCCGCGTTCCCGGCCCTGGTCCTGCTGCTGGCGGCCGCCGGTGCCGGCCTGCGCCCGCGGACCGCGGCCGTTCTGACGGCGACCCTCGCCCTCCTCGGGGGCGGCCTCGTCATCGACTCGACCCACCGAGCCGACAACACCAAGCCGCCGATCCCGGCGGCGCTCGCGCTCGCCGGTCCCGGCCGGCTGGTTGTCGCCCAGCACCTTCTTCTGGCGCCGGAGATCGCGTTCTACGAAACGTCGCCGGTGGCCTATGACTTCGACCCACCGACCACCGATCGCATCGGCTACTGGGCCCTCCCGGCGGGTGCTGTCTACCCTCCCATCGCGTACCGACCGCTCCTGATCGTCAACTACTGCGGGCGCCTGCAGGCGCCGCCGCCCGGCTACACGATCGAGCGCAAGGTCAAGTTCGAGATGAACTTGTGCGCCGAGCTCGTCAGCCCACCATCGCGATAGCGCTCGGGCGCAGCGGCCGACCTTTCCTGCAATTCGAGCCCCAGGCGCCGAGACGAATTAGACGGCGGGCTTCTCGAAGGCTCCCCTGACGGGCGCCTCGGCGAACAGGGCTTTGTGGGGGATTATCTTGAGGCCGCCCCTGGCAGCGCTCTGGAGCATCGCTGCCGCGACGTCGGGGTGAAAATGCGTGCCCGCCCCCTTGTTGATCTCGGTCAGCGCCACCTCGAGCGAGAGGGCTCGGCGGTACGGCCGATCGCATGTCATGGCGTCGAACGCGTCAGCCGCCCCCACGATGAAGGCGAGTATGTCGAGCGCCCCTGCGCCTTTGCCGTCCGGATAGCCCTTTCCGTCGTAACGCTCGTGGTGGGAGCGGACGATGACGAGCTCGTCAGTCAGCATGTTGAGGTGCCGGAGGAGGTCGTAACCGACGATTGTGTGTGACCTCAGGATGGCGAACTCCGCGTCGGTCAGGCGGTCTGGCTTGCTGAGGATCGCGTCGGGAACGTTGATCTTGCCGATGTCATGGAGAAGGGCGCCCTGGCGGAGCTTGCGCCAGGCTGTCTCGTCGCCGGGCTTGTAGTTCATCTCCTTCGCGATCGTCAGCGAGTATTCGGTGACACGCTGGGAGTGACCGGCCGTATACCCGTCCCGGGCGTCGACGGTGGCCGCCAGCGCCGTGATGGCCTCCAGCATCACGGTTTCGCGATCCCTGAAGAGTCGCGCGTTCTCGATGGCGCCCGAGGCCTGGGCGCCGAGTTCGACGAGCAGCCGCTTGTGGTCCTCGGTGAATGGCCGGCCTTGCCCGTGGTTGCTCAGGAAGAGGACCCCGATGACCTTGGTTCGGAGTTTGAGGGGTACGCAGAGAACGGCCCGGGGATCGAGTGGGTCGTCGCCGGCGCCACTGGGCCGGTCGGAGTAATCCATGAAGGCCGTGCCGCTGGCGAGGACGTCGAGACAGATCTCGCCGGCGAGGTCGAGGGCAAGGCGCCGAGCCGTCTCCGGGTCGGCGCCGAACGCGGCTCGCACCTCAAGCTTGCCGCCATCCAGCTTGCCGCCATCCAGCTTGCCGCCGTCCAGCTTGCCGCCGTCCAGCTTGCCGCCGTCTTGGAGGAGGGCGAGGACACCGATTTGCGCCGCGGCCGCCTTGGAGGCGGAGGCGAGGACGATATTCAACAAGTTTTCAAGGTCAAGCGTCGAGGTGATGGCGGTGAGGCCTTCGTGGAGGTTCGAATGCTCCGATTCCTTCTGCCGGCTGCGGTCGAAGAGCTCGGCATTCTGGAGCGCGGCGACGGCCTGGTTGCCCAGGATCGCCAGGACTCGAGCTTCGTCGTCGGACCAGTCCTTCTTCTCCGGACCGAGGACCGCGAGGGTGCCCCAGAGCCGCTCTTGGTGGATGATCGGGACGCAGACGGCACCATGCACACCCTCCAGCGCCAGCTCGGGCGGGGAGGCGAGGTCGAAGGAATCGATGACGTCGGGTGTGTGCAGGGGTTGACCGGAAACCATCACTGCCCCGACGATTCCCTGGCCGTTAGCGATCTCCATTCCCCGCGGGTCCACCTTGAACCCGAGCGAGCGGACCACCAGGTGGCGGCCCTCGGCGACGCCCCGCGTGAGCAGGGCATGCGTCCCTCCCACGAGCCGGGCGGCTACCTCCAGCGTCTTCTGCTCGAGCGCGGCAGTGCCGTGGGTGGTCGCCGTCAGGACCGAGGAGATCTCGTTCAGCGAGTCGAGGGCGCTATTCACGTTGGTCGCCTGGCCCGCGGCCTTCTGCAGCATTCGTGAGTTCTCGACCGCCACGCCCGCGATGGCGCCGAGCTCCTGGAGCGCGGGGATGTCCCTCTCCGTGAAGCTCATGCCGCCCTTGCGACCCAGGCAGAGGGCGCCGAAGACGCCCTCGCGGCCGCTGATCGGTGTCAGCGCCTCTGCGGCCTGGGCGCTGTCAGAGCCGGGATCGACGCCCGAGAAGAGCCCGTCGGCGCGGGTCATCAGGCGGCGGATGACGACTCTGGCGTCGGTCTTTACCTCCGCCAGCGCGCTGCGCTCGATTGGCGCTGCGCTGCCACCGCCGCCGATGATGATGAAGGTGCCGTTGGGCTCGAACGTGACCACCCGGCACGCGTCGTAGGGCACGAGGTCGCGAGCGCGGGCGACGACGAGCTCCATGACCGCCTCCGGGGAGAGGCCGGAGGCCTGCTTGGCGATGTCGGCGAGGATCGAATAGCGGGCGATCTCGTCGCTCGTCTGGGTCACCGCCTGCTGGCTGCCGAAGTGGATCGCCGCCCGCACGGCCAGCGTCGAAGCCAGCCGCCGGTCGTCGGTGGTGAATCCGCCCTCTTTGTTTCCGAGGAGGATGAAGCCGCCCAGCCGCCCGTTCATGAGCATCGGTTGGATGAGGACGTTCTCGAGCCTGAATCCGGTGGGAAAGAGGCGGCTGACAATGGACAGCCGATCGCGATCGTCGGCGAGAAACTCCTGGTTCCCCTCAAGGACGGTGACGATCGGGTCCCCGCCTTCGCGGCGAGGCACGAGCGACTGTGGGCGGCGGCCCTCGAACCCGGCGCCCGGCAGCAGGGGCATGAACTGCCTGGTATCCGGCTTCATGAGGTAGTAGCAGCAGATTCCGGCGTCCAGCTGGTGCGCGGTGTTGGCAGCAAGCTTGCCGGGGTCTGTCTCGGCCAGCCCCGGATCCTCGGTGGCGGCCAGGAACATCCGGTGCTGCTCTTCCAATTCGGCGTTCAGGCGCTCGAGCTTGGTGAGGCGGCGGCGCAGCTCGTGCGTGACCTTGCCGTAGGCGATCGAGCCGAGGACCCCGCCCAGGGTCAGGCAGAGAAGGCCGGCGGTGTTGATCCCAAGAAGGAACTGGCGTGAGAACCTGGTCTCGACCAGGGTGATCACGAGCGCGGCGACGAAAAGAGCGATCGCGATGCGGTACTGGCTGTAAAGGACGCCGGCACTCCAGGCGAGGATGCCCGCAAGCATCGCCAGGAGGGCGGTTTCGCCCTTGTAGCCCTGGATGTTGAAGCTGGCCCCCGCGAGGATGGCCAGGCCGGCCCCCGCGAAAAGAGCGATCTGCAGCCGGGCCCCAGATCCACGCATGGGCGCAAGTCTAATGAGGGTCCGCGAATCGATCGATGAAATTTGCGATGAAATTTGCGATGGATTTGCGACGAATTTGCGATACCCGTTTGGTCAGGGTTTGTAAGAGCAGCCTTTGAGGGTCGTCTCGGGGCACCGCGGCGGGTCGCTGCGTAAACTCGAAGGTCCCTTGAGCATCTCTGAGCTACTGCGCATCGCAGAGCATCTCTCGCCTCCCGACCGCGAGCTGGTGGCGCGTGCCTACGAGCGCGCGGCCGAGGCGCACGGGGGCCAGACGCGCCTTTCCGGCGAGGACTACGTCAACCACCCGGTCGAGGTGGCTGCGATTCTCGCCGAACTCAACCTGGATGCTGCGACCATCATCGCCGCGCTTCTCCACGACACCGTCGAGGACACCGAGCTCACCGCCGCGCAACTCAGTGCGGAGTTCGGGCCCGAGGTGGCGAAACTTGTCGAGGGCGTCACCAAGCTGGGCCGAATATCGCTTCGTTCCGAGCAGCAGATCCAGGCCGAGAACATCCGCAAGATGCTGTTGGCGATGGCGGAGGACATCCGCGTCGTGCTCATCAAGCTCGCCGACCGCCTCCACAACATGAGAACCCTGGAGCCGCTTCCCGAGGCCAGGCGGCGCCGGATCGCGCAGGAGACGCTGGACATCTACGCGCCGCTCGCTCATCGCCTCGGGATCTGGCAGCTCAAGTGGGAGCTCGAGGACCTCGCCTTCCGCTACCTCCAGCCCGACGAGTACCACGATGTCGTCAAGCGCATCAACCGCCAGCGCAAAGAGCGCGAGGACACCGTCTCCGACCTCCGGGAGATCTTGGCCCGGGAACTCGAAAAGATCGAGATCGATGCTGAGATCACGGGTCGCCCGAAGCACGTCTATTCGATCTGGCAGAAGATGACCAAGGACGACAAGGACTTCACCGAGATCTACGACCTCCTCGCGATTCGGGTCCTCGTCAACTCCGTGAAGGACTGCTACGGCGTGTTGGGCGTGGTGCACTCGCTCTGGAAGCCCCTGCCCGGCCGCTTCAAGGACTACATCGCGATGCCGAAGTCCAACGGCTACCAGTCTCTCCACACCACCGTGCTGAGCCATGGCGGTGAGCCCATCGAGATCCAGATCCGCACCCAGGACATGCATCGACTCGCCGACTACGGGATCGCGGCTCATTGGACCTACAAGGAGGGAGGCCGGCCCCAGGCCGACGCCAAGTTTGACGAGCGGTTCAGCTGGCTGCGCCTCCTTATGGAATGGCAGAAGGAAGTGCTCGACGCGGAGCAGTTCGTGGACGCCGTGAGGGTGGACATCTTCGAGGACGAGGTGTTCGTATTCACGCCCAAGGGCGACGTACACAACCTGCCGGCGGGCTCGACGCCGGTCGACTTCGCCTACCGCGTGCACACCGAGGTCGGCCATCGCTGCATCGGCTCGAAGGTGAACGGGCGGATGGTGCCGCTCGACTTCGAACTCTCGAATGGTGAGATCGTGGAAATCCTCACCTCACGGGGTCCGCACGGGCCCAGCCGCGACTGGCTGAACTTCGTCAAATCAGCGTCCGCACGGGACCGAATCCGGAAGTGGTTCAAGAGCCAGCGTCGCGAGGAGAACGTCGCCAAGGGCAAGGACATACTCGATAAGGAACTCCGGCGGATGCACCGCATCCCGCTCTCGTCCCTGCCCGAGGGTCGGGTCGACGAGCTGGCCCGGCAGTACCACTTCAACACGGCCGACGACTTCCTCGCCGCGATCGGGTATGGCGAGGTCTCCCCGCACTCGGTGGTCATGAAGATGGCCCTGACTCGCGGGGACGACGGCGACGAGCTCCGCTCGATCCCTCTCATTCCACAGGTCGAGCCGACGCCCCAGGTGCTGGTGCGGGGCGAGAGGGGAGTGCACACGACGATCGCCGCCTGCTGTCAGCCGGTGCCGGGCGACTCCGTCGTCGGCTACACGACGCGCGGCAAGGGGATCACAGTCCATCGAGTCGACTGCATCAACGCTGTCAATGCCATTGAGAGGGAGAGGTTGGTACCGGTCGACTGGGATGGCCAGGCCAAGCACCTCTACCCCGTGGCCATCAAGATCGAGGCCTGGGATCGCACAGGCCTTCTCCGCGACATAGCAACTGTTGTCGCCGAGAACAAGGTCAACATGTCGGCCGTCAAGGTCGACGTCTACGACGACAAGTCGGCGGTCGTCTCGACGACCGTCGAGATCGACTCGCTGTCGCAGCTCTCGAGACTCATGGAAAAGCTCGAACTGGTCCGCGACGTCCATACCGTTGCCCGCGAGGCGGGATAGGAGAATCGGGGAATGCACCTTCAGGTCGAATCCACCGCCGATGGGCGATTCAGCACCAACTCCTATCTCGTCGAGGACGTCGACACGCACGATGCCGTGATCATCGACGCCAATCTCGAGCCCGAACTGATGGTCGACCTTGTCCTCAGGCGTGGGGTCAAGGTGAGGGCGATCCTCCTGACACACACCGACGTCGACCACATCGGCGGGTTGACGGTGCTTCTCGAGAAGTTCCCGGTGCCGGTGGCCGTGCACCCGGCCGAGAAGGAAGTGATCATCCAGGGCAAGCCGCTGCGGCGGGCCTTCCCCTATTCGTCCGAGCCGTTCCCCGACCCGCACCTGCTCGAGGAGGGAACGCCGTACATCGCCGGGAGTCTCGAGTTCCAGGTACTGCACACGCCGGGCCACAGCCCGGGCGGCGTTACGCTGAAGATCGGTAAGTCACTCTTCACCGGCGACGCGCTCTTCGCCGGCTCGATCGGTCGCAGCGATTTCGACAACAGCGATGGCCGCGCGCTGCTCCACGGGATCCGGACCAAGCTCCTCGTGCTCGGCGACGAATACCTCGTGCACAGCGGGCATGGTCCTGTCAGCACGATCGGCCAGGAGCGCCGTTACAACCCTTTCGTCGGGGGAAGCGCGGGCGAGGCGACGGACTAGGTCGGATCGGCGGTCAGGGCTGGAGTTCTTCGATGCTCCAGCCGCCGCGGCGACGCGTGTAAAGCAGGCGATTGTGAAGACGGTCATCCTGGTGCTCCCAGAACTCGACCCATGAGGGCCGCAGTCGGTAGCCGCCCCAGAGGGGAGAAAGGGGCAGCGCTCCACCGCCTGCGCCGGCGACCAGCTCGGCCTGACGGCGTACGAGATGCTCGCGCGAGTCGAGCCTACTGCTCTGCGCCGACGCCCACGCCGACGCCTGGCTGGCGAGCGGCCGCGACCTCCAGTAGGCAAGCGAATCCAGCCGAGACATGATCGTGACGCGGCCTGCCGCGCGGACGGACCTGCCCTGCGGTTGCCAATAGAGGGTCAGCGCCGCGAAGGGGTTGACCTTGAGCTCCTTACCCTTCCGCGATTGGCGGTTGGTGAAGAACTCGAAACCACGCGGCCCCCAGCCCTTCAGGAGGACCATCCGGACCGAGGGGCGGCCGCGCGCGTCGGCGGTCGCGAGCGCCATCGCCTCGGCCTGCGGGACGCTCTCGGCACGCGCCGAGGCGAACCAGGCCTCGAATTGGTCGAGGGGGTTCTCCACTGCGATGGAGGGTATCGCGCCGAGTCCCTAAAATCTGCCCAATGGCCCCGACCGAACCTATCCGCGCGACCCGAGGAGTCCGCGACCTGCTGCCTGCGGAGCGGCCCGCCTGGCAGGTTGTCGAGAGGGCCGCCGGGGTCGTCGCCGAGCGATTCGGGTATCAGGAGATACAGACCCCGATCATCGAGCCGGCCGAGCTCGTCGAGCGGGGAGTGGGGGACGATACCGACATCGTCTCCAAGGAGCTCTACAAGTTCCAGGATCCCGGCAGGCGCTGGCTTGTGCTGCGTCCTGAAGGGACGGTCGGCGTGCTTCGCGCGTACTTCGAGGGCAACCTCAATCAGGGTCCGCAGCCGGCAAGGCTCTATACCCACGGCCCGATGTTCCGCCATGACAGGCCGCAGGCGGGCCGGTACCGGCAGTTCTACCAATTCGACGTCGAGGCGATCGGCGACGCCTCGCCCGGCCTCGACGCCGAGGTGATCGAGCTGGCCTGGACCTGGTTCCGAGAGCTCGGGCTGGGGCAGGTGTCGCTGCAGGTCAACAGCATCGGGGACGCGAACTGCCGACCCGCTTACCGGGAGGCTCTGCTCGCCTATTACCTGCCGCTGAGGGAGCAACTCTGCCACGACTGCCAGAGGCGCCTTGAGTCGAACCCGCTGCGCCTGCTCGACTGTAAGGAGGACGCCGGCCATCGCGACGCGGCGCCGAAGATCAGCGATTACCTCTGCGAGCCCTGTCGGGATGCGTTCGGGCAGGTCAGGGCGCATCTCGACGCGGCGGGCATCGCCTACACCGTGAACCCACTCTTGGTGCGCGGCCTCGATTACTACACGCGGACGGCTTTCGAGTTCTGGCATGAATCGCTGAGTGGCGCCCAGAACGCGCTTGGCGGCGGCGGGCGCTATGACGGACTCGCCGAGGCGATCGGTTATCCGGCGACGCCCGCCGTTGGCTTCGCCGGCGGGATGGACCGGGTTGTGATGATGCTCGCCGAGGAGGGGATCGAAATCGTGGCACCTCCCGCTGCCGAGATCATCGTGATCACCGACGGCGAAGGCCTCGAGACAGCCGCCGCCATCGTCGGTCGTGCCGCCCGCGAGGTGTTTCCGACGGCGGTCGACTACACGGCACGAAGCCTCAAGGCGAAGATGCGGTCGGCCAATCGGATGGCCGCTCGGTGGGTCGTTCTGATGAACGCGGACGAAGCCGATCGCAGGGTCGTGCAACTGAAAGAGATGGCATCCTCGGAGCAGGTCGAGGTGGCCTGGGCCGATCTCCGGGAAGCGCTGATGAGCCGCGCCATCGCCCTTGAGGAGACAGAAATGACCGATGGCAGGGAGGACGGACTGTGAGTGGAATGCTGATGGTGTCGCGGCAAGGCCACGACAGCGAACGGACGGAGCAGTGCTCGTGAGTGGTTTCAGCGCGATCAAGTGTGGATCGTTGCGCGCAGCCCACGCGGGGGAGACGGTCGAGCTCTATGGATGGGTGGCGCGCCGCCGCGACCATGGCGGCCTCATCTTCATCGACATCCGCGATCGCTGGGGCTCGAGTCAGGTCGTCTTCAACCCCGCCGAGGCTCCCAAGGCTCACAGCGTTGCGTCACAGCTGCGCAGCGAGTACGTCATCCGCGTCAAGGGCGCCATTCGCCTGCGGCCGGCAGGCATGGAGAACCCGAAGCTGGCGACGGGCGAGATCGAGCTCCTCGCGTCCGATCTGGAGATCATCACGACGAGCAAGCCGCCGCCCTTCCCGATCGACGACGACGACAATGTCGCCGACGAGAAGGTCCGCCTCAAGTACCGCTACCTGGACCTGCGCCGGCCCCGCATGCAGCACATCCTCCAGGTTCGTCACCGCGTCAACAAGACGATCCGGGACTACTGCGACGAGCGGGAGTTTCTCGAGGTCGAGACGCCGATGCTCATGAAGAGCACGCCGGAGGGCGCCCGCGACTTTCTCGTCCCGTCGCGAGTGAACCCGGGCAAGTTCTTCGCGCTTCCACAGTCTCCGCAGACCCTGAAGCAACTACTGATGGTTGCCGGCGTCCAGCGCTACTACCAGATCGCCCGCTGCCTCCGCGATGAGGACCTCCGCGCCGATCGCCAGCTCGAGTTCACCCAGCTCGACGTGGAGACGTCATTCAGCGACGAGGAGGACATTTTCGAGTTCACCGAGGGCCTCATGGCGCAGATCTGGAAGCGGGTCCTCAATGTCGACCTCGAGATTCCGTTCCCGCGGATGAGCATCCGCGAGGCCCTGCTCAAGTACGGCAGCGACAAGCCGGACCTTCGCTACGGACTCGAGATCGCCGACCTCGGCGCCGTTCTGAAGACGACGGAGGCGCAGGTCTTCCGCCGCGTTCTCGACGCCGGTGGCGTGGTGCGCGGCCTGGCGGTGCCGGGTGGTTCAGACCTCACTCGCCGCGAACTCGACGAGCTCGCCGTTCTTGCCAAGGGCGCCGGCGGGCAGGGCCTGGCCTGGCTGCCGGGCCCGCTCGACAAGTTCCTGACCGACGCGGAGCGTGATGGCATCCGGCAGGCTACCGGGGCCGCGGAGGGAGACGTCGTCCTCATCGC
>JAYUBK010000040.1:0-8123 GCA_043740835.1 Chloroflexota bacterium | reverse complement strand
GGCAGAAGGCCATCGTTCTCCAGGGCCACGTGGACGTCGTCACGACCGTGAACCAGAAATGGACGCACCCGCCTTTCGAGGCCAAGATCGCGGACGGGTTCATCTGGGGCCGCGGCGCTCTTGACATGAAGAACGGCGTCGCGATGATGGTCAGCGCGCTGATCCGCGCCAAGCGCGAGAATGTCCAGCTGCCCGGCGACGTCGTGCTCGTGGTGCTGGCGGACGAGGAGGCGGGCGGCGTCGAGGGCGCCGCCTGGCTTGTGGATAACCACCCCGAGCTATTCGCCGATGTCCGTTACACGATCGGAGAGGGCGGAGGCTACAGCTTCGACGTGGCCGGCAAGCGCTTCTACTCGATCATGGTCAGCGAGAAGCGCGGCTGCCAGATGAAAGTCACTCTTCGCGGTCCCGGGGGCCACGGCTCGCTGCCCAGCCGAGGCGGCGCGATGGCGAAGCTGGGTCGGCTGCTCACAAGGCTCGACGGCGCTCGCCTTCCGGTCCATGTCACTCCCCCGGTGCGGATGGGCCTCGAGGCGATGCGTGACACGCTGCCCGGCCCGGTGGGCGAGCGTTACGGGCGCCTCCTCGACCCGGCCCAGACCGACCGGGTGCTCGACGAGATGGGTGCCGACGGGCGCAGTTTCGACGCCATCCTCCACAACACCGTCAACGCGACAATGGTGGGGGGCGGTCTGAAGATCAACGTCATCCCGTCGGAGGTTTCGATCTCGCTGGACGGCCGCCTCCTGCCCGGCAGTGGTCCCGAGGACATGGTGGCCGAACTTCGCGAACTGATCGGCGACGAGCCCGAGATCGAGATCGTCAAGCTCAGCGCCGCCCAGCCGGACCCCGACCTGAGCAAAGTCCCCGTGTTGGCGGAGATCCTCCGCGAGCTCGACCCGGCCGCCAACCCGATCCCCTGGCTTGTAAGCGGTGGTACGGACGGCCGCCACTTCGCCAGGCTGGGAATCCCGACCTACGGCTTCACGCCGGTACCGATCCCGCCCGGCCTTGACGCCTGGGCCACGATCCACGACGCCGACGAGCGCATTCCGGTCGAGGCGCTGGACTTCGGGACCGAGGCGATCTTCAGAGCGATACAAAGGCTGTGAGCTCGGTCAAGGTCCTCTGGCTGGAGCGTCCCGAGAAGCGCAACGCGCTGACCCTCAGCGCCATCGACGAGCTCCGCCGGCACCTCGACGAGGCCGACGACGATGCGGCTGTCAGCGGGATCATCATCGCTGGGCGAGGCACGACGTTCTGCGCCGGCGTCGACGTTGCCGAGTTCAGCAACGCCAACGAGGAGGATGCCTTCCGCCTCATCATCGAACTCCGAGACCTCTGCGCCGCGGCCCGCCACGCCACCAAGATCGTCGCCTGCGCCATCCAGGGGCACTGCGTGGGAGCGGCCCTTGAGCTGGCTCTCGCCTGCGACTTCCGGATCGCGGCGCCCGACGCCCAGTTCTCGATGCCTGAGGTCGCGATCGGGATCCCGTCCGTGATCGACGCGGCGCTGCTGGAGCGCTACATCGGGATCGGCCGCGCCCACGAGATGCTTCTGACCGCCGATCCGATGGGCGCTGAGGAAGCGCTCAGCCGCGGCCTGGTCAACAGGGTCGTGCCTGCAGACCAGTTGATCGCAGCGGCCGAGGACCTGATCGGCCGTGTGACGCGTCACGACCCGAGTGCGATTCGTGCCCAGAAGGAGCTTTTCGAAGAGTGGCTGAGCATGCCCTTTGACGAGGCCGTGGAGTCGAGCACAAGGTATTTGGCGCGCTCTTTCGCCACCGGCATTCCCCAGAAGCTCTCAGCGGAACGGCTCTCAAAGAAGTAGCCGACGTAGTCCAAGACTCGTGATTCGGCGGCCTCTTCTCAGGGGATCTCGGGTGTCGGGCTCGCGGTGATGGCGGCGGCCACGAAGTCGAAATTGAACTCGGCCGCGAGCGGCTGGTGGTCGATGTCCTGGAGCGATGTTGCGACCGCCAGCCGGTAGCCGTTGACTGGAGGCAGCTCGGGAAGCGATACGGCCAGCACCCGGTTGGCGTACTCGGTCCTCACCGTGACGGGCTTGCCGGTCGGGTCGCTGACCTTCACCGCGGCCGCCACGGTTTCCGCCGCGAGGTCGCTGTCGAAGGTGATAACGACCTGGCGACCCTTGACGGCTGCGCTCAAAACGCTCGGTCCATGCCCGAGGGGAGCCCGGGGTCCGGCCGTCGCCCCATGGACCATCAACGATCCCGAGCTTGTGCGCTGAAGGGTCAGCGTCTCGTCGTACGTGAACACCTCGGCGGAACCCCGCGCGAGTACGAGCCGGACGACGAACTGCACGCCGGCGTCCGCGCCCGGCAGTAACTGGGCCGAGATCACGTAATAGCGCCTCGGCTTCGGATCGGTCGTGATGACCAGAACCGGGTTACCGGCGGCAAAAGACTGGAGGCCGCCCGAATCCAGCAACGAGCCGGCCTTCGTCGCGTCACCGGCCATTCGGGCCTGCATGAAGGTGTCGACGACCTTTCCCGCATCGGAGAGAGCGGTCGAGCCGCCCCCGGCACTATTGAGGTTGGCGACCCAGAGATCCTTGCCTCGCAGGAAGGCGAAGCGCGCCGCGGCCGGCGCCCACAGTGGGTGGCTGTACTCGACGTCGCGGACGGTGGTGCCACCGGTGCCGTCGGCGCGGATCGTCGCCAGCGTCCTGGTGGTTCCCAACAGCAGTTGGTCGGTGCTGGACCAGCTGACGCTCGGGACGTCCGGTCCGCCCAGCCCGAGCGCTCCCAGCGTCGCAAGCTGCCGGCGGCGGCTACCGTCAGGCGCAGCCGTGAAGAGGGCGCCTGAGAACGTGAAGGCGACGGAGCCCGAATCGGGCGCCCAGGTGACTGGGGAGCCGGAGGGCTCGACCCAGGTCGTCGTCGCGGCTCCGTCGGAGAGAACGGTCGCCGCTCCCAGCGAATAGACGAAATGCCTGCCGTCCGGGGCGAAGCCGAGGTTTGAGGCCAGTGCCGGGATAGACACCATCTGGACTCCGGGCGGCGGCGCTGAAGGGCTCGCCGTGGTGCCTGCCGACGGCGTTGGGCTGGCAGTGGCCTGCGGGCTCGGGGACGGAGATGGCGACGGGGTGGGCGTGGCGATCGGCGACGAGGGAGTCGGCACGGGGACAGGCGACGCCGGGTTGGATTCGGATGCGACTGCGTAAAGGACCTTCGAGCCAGACCAGGCGAGGCCGACCGCGTCCGCCTGGGCGATGACCTGCGGCCCGCTGCCGTCGCCGGCGATCACGCTCACCGACCCGCCTCGAAGGTAGGCGAGCTGAGTGCCGTTCGGTGAGAGGGCCGCAACGCGGACGCCGTCGCGGACGAGTGTCTGCTGCCCCTGGCCGTCGGCGGAGATCGAGCCGAGATCGCCGCCGCGCCCGATGTAGTAGAGCGTCGCGCCGCCGGGCGACCAGCCGACGATCGAAGCGGCCGCGGGCTGCAAGAGTCGCTCGCCCGCAAGACTTATCCCGGCGCTCGGGCTGGCGTTCGGAGTCGGGGCAGGGGACGCAGGTGGCTGGGTGTTGAAGATCACGGCGATCGGCTTTTCGATCAGCTTGCCGGCGGCGGTCGTCGCCGTCGGCGCGATGGTGACATGGTATTGAGTGTTGGGAGCCAGCGACGAGGCCGCGGGGACGATCGTCAATTGGTTGCCCTGCCAGTTGTACTTGACCTGCGTCGCGGGCTCGATGTGGATGGCCTGCTCGACGCTGGGGCGGTCCATCGGCTGGTTGAAGGTCAAGAGGATCGGCTGGTCGGCGGCAACGCTGCCGGTCGGGTAGGAGCTGAGGTAGCTGACCTGCGTGACAGGGGCTCCGAGGTTTGTGAGCTGGACAACGAAGACGGCAAGCAGCACAAGCGCCATCGACGCTCCCGCCCAGGCGAGGCCGGGGCCGCGGAACAGGGATGAGAACAGCGACGGGCGGCGCTCCGTCCGCTTCCACGCCTCCTCCATGAGCTGGCGGCGCAGAGCCGAACGGAAGGCCGGGTCGAGCGGCGCGTCCTTCAGCCTCGACGCTCGAAGCAGGTTGGCGTAGGGCTCGAGGGAGGCATCCTTATCGAAGAGGTCCTCGAGATCCGGGTCCGGCGGAAGCCTACCGCTCACGTGCCGGACTCCGCAAAGGAGGTACGGACCTTTGTCACGCCGCGGTGGATCAGGAGCTTGATCGCCCCCTCCGACTTGCCCATCACCTGGGCGATGTCGGCCAGCTTCATGTCCTCCTGGAACTTCAGAACCATCGCGGTGCGCTGGGGTGCCGGGAGCGTCTCCACGATCGTCCAGATCCGCCGCACCTGGTCGCCCTGGATCGCCATGTCATCGAGTCCCGGTCCGTCCGTGCCGAGGTCGAAGAGCGCGTCGATGTCAAGGGTGGGCCGATGAGCGCGGTACCGATCCGCGACCGCGTTGGCTGCGATCTGGTAGAGCCAGGCCGCAAAGGGACGCCCGGTGTCCTGGTACCGGGGGATACTTCGCAAGGCTTTTAAAAAGACTTCCGAAGTGACGTCTTCTGCTGCAGTCTGGTCCCTCATCCTCGAGAACACGAACCTGTACATCTGTTGGAAATAGCGGTCATAGAGCTCTCCGAAAGCCTCGGGGTCCGTCTTGGCTCGTTCGACGAGGAATGACTCGTCAGCCCGTGGTGATTGCAAGCTCAGTCAGCCGCTGGATCGGATATCGAAGGTTGAACAGGGGCGCCGTGGAAGTGGTTACGGATCGCTGAATTATCCCGGTGCCGGAAACGCCGCCGGTATACTCGGAGTCGCCCCCCCAGCCGCGCCCGCTGTGAGGTTTCCCTTTTCGCATTGATTGAGCGCTACTTTCCCGCCGATCTGCGGGCTATCTGGTCCGACACCCGCCGCTTCGAACTCTGGCTGCGGATCGAGATCCTTGTCTGCGAGGCCTGGGCCGAGCTGGGACGGATTCCTGCCGACGCACTCCCTCGCATCCGGGCGGCTACGTTCGATGTCGAAAAGATCAGCCAGGTTGAAGCGCGTGTGGGGCATGACGTGGTCGCCTTCCTCACGGTAGTGGGTGAGTCCATCGGCCCCGAGAGCCGCTACGTCCACCTTGGGCTGACCAGCTCCGACATCCTCGACACTGCTTTCGCGCTCCAGCTCCGGGAGTCAGCCGACACCATTCTCAAAGACCTCGCGGCGGTGCGTACCGCGGCCGCCGACCTCGCCGTCAAGCACCGGCGGACCTTGATGGCCGGCCGCTCGCATGGAATCCACGCCGAGCCGATCACGTTCGGATTCAAAGTCGCCGGCTGGGTGGCCGAACTGGACCGCTCGCTGGACCGCCTGGGGGCCGCCCGCGCCGAGGTCGCGACGGGCAAGCTGAGCGGTGCTGTCGGCACCCACGCGATGCTGGATCCCCGCGTCGAGGAGCGGGTCCTGGGCCAACTGGGACTCGCCGTCGATCCGGCGTCCACGCAGGTCGTGAGCCGCGACCGCCACGCCGCCTTCATGAACGCCCTCGCGCTGGCAGCGGCCACCATGGAGCGCGTTGCCCTCGAAATCCGCCACCTCCAGCGCACCGAGGTCGGTGAAGCGTTCGAACCGTTCGGCAGCGAGCAGAAGGGCTCCTCGGCCATGCCCCATAAGCGCAACCCGGTCCTCTCCGAGCGCATCTGCGGGCTCGCCCGGCTGGTCCGCGGCTACGCGGTCACGGCGCTGGAGAACGTCGCTCTCTGGCACGAGCGCGACATCAGCCACTCCTCCGCGGAGCGCGTCGCATTTCCCGACGCCACCGCCCTCGTCGCCTTCATGGCGCGTGACCTGGGCCGCGTCCTGGCCGGTCTCGAGGTCGACTCAGAGCGCATGCTCCGTAACCTCGAGGCCGGCGGCGGCGTCGTCTACTCCCAGCGGGTCCTCCTGGCGCTCGTCGAAAGCGGCATGAGCCGCGATGAGGCCTATCGCATCGTCCAATCCGCAGCGCTGCGGGCGATGCGTGGCGATGGCGGATTCCGATCTAACCTCGACGCGGACACCACGGTGCGCGAAAGGCTCGGCGACCTGGCGGCCCTGTTCGACCCGAACCACTACCTGCTGCACATCGATGTCGCCTTCGAGCGGACGGGTCTGGCGGCCACGAAGGAGACGGTCCGCTCGTGACTCCAGGGCCGGAACTGATGTCCACCGATCTCGATCTGCCGCTCTTTTCACGGGGCAAGGTTCGGGACACCTACGAACTCACCGACGACAAGCTGCTGATGGTCGCCACTGACAGGATCTCGGCATTCGACGCGGTTTTACCGAACGGCATCCCCGACAAAGGGAAGATCCTCACCCAACTCTCGATCTGGTGGTTCTCGCAGACCCACGCCTTCCAGGAGAACCATCTCGTCTCGGGCATGGTCCCCGACCTGCCGGGCAGCCTCAGGCACCGGCGGGACGAGCTCGCGGGCCGTTTCATGATCGTTCGCAGGGCAAAGCGCATCGACTTCGAGTGCGTTGTCCGCGGCTACCTCGCTGGAAGCGCCTGGGCTGAGTACCGGGAGACGGGCACGATGGCGGGCGAGCGGCTTCCCAAGGGTCTCGTGGAAGCTGACAAGCTGCCGCAGCCGATCTTCACCCCGGCGACAAAGGCCGACAGTGGCCACGACGAGAACGTGACATTCAAGGTCATGGGCGATGCCATCGGGGCCGACCTCGCCGAGGAGGCAAGGGCGGCAAGCCTTGCCCTCTACGCGTACGCGGCGGAAGCCGCTGAGAGGAACGGCCTGATCCTGGCCGATACCAAGTTCGAATTCGGGCTGATCGACGGCAAGCTCGTGCTCATCGACGAGGCTCTGACGCCGGACTCGAGCCGTTACTGGGATAAGGGGCGCTACAGCCCGGGCATGACGCCGCCTTCCTTCGATAAGCAGTTCGTCCGTGACTGGCTTACGAAGAGTGGCTGGGACCGGAACCCTCCCGCGCCGGAACTGCCCGAAGACCTCGTCGCCCAGACCAGGGCCCTCTACCTCGTCGCCTACCGCCAGCTGACAGGCCGCGACCTCTTCCAGAGGGAGGACGGACGCGCTTGGTGACCGGCGTTGCGAGGGTGATCGTCACCCCCAAGCCGGTGATCAACGATCCCCAGGGCCTGACGGTCCGCAGCGGTCTGCGCAGGCTCGGCTTCGAAGAGGTCGCCGAGGTGCGGGTCGGCAAGTACATCGAAATGCGGATCGAGGCCGATGACGAGGCGCATGCTCGCCGCCGCGTCTCCGAGATGTGCCGCAAGCTCCTCGCCAATCACGTCATCGAGGACGTCCGCTTTCAGCTCGAGATCGATCCGGCCCCCGGCGGGCGGGGCGAGAAAGAGGACATCGAAGCCTCCAAATGAAATTTGGAGTGGTGGTCTTCCCGGGAACCTGGTCAGACCGGGATTGCGGCTATGCGGTGGAGTCCGTTCTCGGCGCCGAGGTCGAGTACCTGTGGCACAAGGACCGCGACCTGAAGGGCTGCGATTGCATCATCATCCCGGGTGGGTTCAGCTTCGGAGACCACCTCCGCTGCGGCGCGATTGCTCGATTTTCGCCGGTCATGGAGTCGGTCGTCGGCTTCGCCGAGCACGGGGGCCTGGTGTGGGGCATCTGTAATGGGTTCCAGGTGCTGTGCGAGTCCGGGCTCCTGCCAGGCGCCCTCATCCGAAATGATGCCTGCGAGTTCCGCTGCCAGTGGACGCACCTCGTCGTCGAGCGGGATGACCTCATCTACACCTCCCAGGTCCGGCGGCGCGACATCCTCCGAATTCCGATCAGCCACGGCGAAGGCAACTACCAGGCCGACCCGGCGACGCTCTCCAGGATCGAGCAGGGCCGCCAGGTCGTCTTCCGGTACTGCGGTCCGGATGGCCTCGTGGTCCCAAAACACAACCCAAACGGCTCCCTGCACAACATCGCCGGCATCTGCAACCCGGCCGGCAACGTCCTCGGCATGATGCCCCACCCGGAGCGCTGCGTGGAGCCGGAGCTGGGTGGCGAGGACGGGCTCAAGCTCTTCCGCGGCGTCATCGAATCGATGGCTGCAGTGGCGCTGGCCTGATGAGCACGCTTCGATGACCAAGGTCAAGGCGGCGCGCAAGCTCAAGGAGGTCGCCCTCACCGAAGCCGA
>JAYUBK010000039.1:0-2484 GCA_043740835.1 Chloroflexota bacterium | reverse complement strand
TCCCGCCGGGTTCACCCTGCACTGGTACGCCGATGCCTGGAAGGACTTCGGGATCTCGGACCTTCTCGTCACGACACTGCAGATCTCACTCACGGTGGTCGTGGTGGATCTGCTCCTCGGGGTGCCCGCGGCCTATGTCCTCGCCCGCAGGGACTTTCCCGGCAAGCGTGTCGTTCTGCTGGCGGTTCTGCTGCCGCTGGTGGTGCCCCCGATGACCTACGGGATCCCACTGGCGACCGCCCTTTACACGCTTCGACTCGGTGGCAGTCTTCCCGGGGTCATCCTGGCCAACGTCGTCCCGACCCTGCCCTTTGTGATCATCGTGATGACGCCCTTCATCGAGCAGGTCGACGCCAACCTGGAGGCGGCCGCGCGGATGTGCGGCGCCAACACCTGGCAGGTCTTCCGGCGGGTCCTGCTGCCGCTGCTGGGGCCTGGGTTGCTGGCCGCCGCCATCCTCGTGCTGATCCGGACGGTATCGATGTTCGAACTGACCTTTCTCACCGCCGGCCCGACCAGCCAGACCCTGATCCTTTCCCTCTATTACGCGGTGTTCGCGTCAGGGATTCGGGCACCCCAGTCTGTTGACGCGATGGCAGTCGTCTACTCGCTCAGCACCCTGGTCCTGCTGGTGATCGCCCTCTTCTTCGTCAACCCCACACAGGTCGTCAGTCGCGCACCGGCTGACAGGGAGACCGCATGACCGCAGGCATTCATTTCAAGGCCGACGCGGCCCGCAGCGGCCTGGTCGACGTTCTCAACCCCTCAAACTCCGCCTCCGAGGGCCTCGAACTGAGCCTGCTGAGTCTTTCGTCGGGCCAGTCTCATGCGGCGGTCAGCGAAGGCCTCGAGTCGGTTCTCGTCGTGCTTGCCGGCCGCTGCGACGTGGTGGCGGCGGGAACCGATTGGCGCGAGATCGGCGGCCGGGAGAACGTCTTCGCGGGCCGGGCCGCGACCGTCTACGTGCCTGCCGGCTGCGAATACCGGGTCCACTCGGACGCCGGCGCCGAGGTTGCCGTGATCCGCGCCCCGGCCTCCCACCTGGGCGTTCCCTACCTGATTGGTCCCGAAGATGTCGAGGTGGTCGTCCGTGGGCGGGACTCCCATCGCCGGGAGGTGCACACGATCCTCGATCGCGGCCGGCCGGCGGCATCGCTCATCGTCGGGGAGACCTTCAACGAGGCGGGTGGCTGGTCCAGCTACCCGCCCCACAAACACGACGTCGACGATCTTCCCCGCCAGGCGCTGCTGCAGGAGGTGTACCACTTCCGCCTCGACCCGGCGCAGGGCTTCGGAGTCCAGCGCATCTACTCGCCGGAGCGCAACCTGGACACAGCCTATGTCGTGGAGAACGGCGACAGTGTCCTGATCCCGTACGGTTACCACCCGGTGGTGGCGGGTGCCGGCTACCGCCTCTATTACCTCTGGGCCCTCGCAGGGAGGGGACGGGACTTGAAGATGGTGGAGGACCCCGCCCATGAGTGGATCAGCCACCGCGCCTAGCCTCCGCCCGCGTTCTCTGGTCGACTCGGGCCCAAACTCCTTCGCGCTTTCTGAGGACTGGCGCCTCGTCGCCACCGGGCCCGGGCTCGAAGCGTTCGAGGGTGAGCGATCGACCCGGGAGGGGAACCCGCTGGTTGTCGGGCCGCCGAGCGCCTCCAACCTGGAGCTGTTGCGAGCCCGCCTTCCCTGGCTGCGCCCCCGTCTCCTCGGAATCGGTCTTTCGGCGGGCTTCGGCGACCGACTCGGCCTTGCCACCCCCGGCCATATCGCCGCGCTGAGATCGTCGGGCCGAGGCATCGCCCCGATCTTCGCGCAACAATCGATGAGGGAAATGAGCCGATCTCGCCGGAGCCCTCAGGAGGTCATGGACGATGCCACCTGGGGAGTCTTCGCGGAAAGTTGGCGCGATGGCTTTGGGGCTGACGCGGATCACCTCAAGACCGAGGCGGACGTCGACGCCTGCGCCGCCGCCGGCTACACCTTCTACACGATCGACCCGGGCGCGCACGTATGGCCGGATGCCGACACCGCACCGCAGCGGGCAGTTCGTGAGGCCTTCGAAAAGCTGCCGTGGTACGCGCTGGAGGATTCTCCGTCCGCACTCGCGGTCCGCCACGGGATGGATGCGGAGCCCATTCAGCGCGCTGCGGCGAAGCTCGGTCGCGCCGTTGTACAGGTCGCGTTTCTGGACCGCCGGATCAGGCAGCGGCGTGGTCCCGACTACGAGTTGGAAGTGTCCGTCGATGAGACCGATACGGCGACGACTCCCGAGCAACATCAATATTTCGTCACCGAACTCCAGCGGCTCGGGGTCCGGATCGTCAGCCTCGCGCCCCGCTTTCCCGGACGCTTCGAGAAGGGTGTTGACTTCATAGGCGACAGGGACAGTTTCGAGGTCGAGTTCGCACGCCACATGGAGATCGCGCGGCGCCTGGGTCCCTACAAATTGAGCTTGCACTCGGGATCCGACAAGTTTTCGAT
>JAYUBK010000038.1:0-8266 GCA_043740835.1 Chloroflexota bacterium | reverse complement strand
ACCCCTGGTCGGTGGGCATCTCAGGTGGCTTCGCTTCGCCGACGGCGTCTGCGTTGATCCGCCAGGCGGACGTCGTCATCGCGCTGGGCGCCACCTTGAACATGTGGACGACGCGCCACGGGCGGCTGATCTCTCCCGACGCGGCGCTGATTCAGGTGGACCTCGAAGCCGACGCCATCGGCTCCCACCGGCCGGTGCGCCTGGGCCTGGTCGGCGATCTCTCGGCGGTGTCCGAAGCGATCGCGGTGGTACTGGAGGGGCGTGGCGCCCCGGACACGAAGTGGCGATCCGCCGAGGTTGCTGCGCGGATCGCGTCCGGCGCCTGGTGTTTGGAGCCCTACGACGACGCCAGCGGCAGTGGATTCATCGATCCGAGGACCCTGTCGATCCAGCTCGACCGGCTCTTGCCTGACGAGCGGACGCTGGCCATCGACTCGGGCCATTTCATGGGTTGGGCGGCGATGTACCTGCGGGTGCCCGACATTGCCGGGTTCGTGTTCACTCAAGCGTTTCAATCGATCGGCCTCGGCCTCGCAGCGGCCATCGGTGCGGCCGTCGCGCGACCGGACCGACTCACCGTCGCCGCAGTTGGCGACGGAGGGCTGCTGATGGGAATCAGCGAGCTCGAGACCGCCATTCGGCTCGGCCTTCGGATGCTCGTCGTCACCTATAACGACGCCGCCTACGGCGCCGAGGTCCACCACTTCGGGCCGGACGGCATTCCCGTCGACCTCGTGAAATTTCCGGACACCGACATCGCCGCCATCGGTCGGGGCGCCGGCGCGAAGGCAGCAACGGTCCGCTCGCCTGAAGACCTGGGGGCTGTGAAACGGTGGCTGGCCGAGGGTGGTAACGGCGTCTTCGTAATCGATGCCAAGGTTGTCCCGACCGTTGTCGGGGAATGGCTGCCCGAAGCCTTCGGGCATTGAAGGAGGAAACCCTCATGGGAGCACTCGCGGACCTTGTCTCCGGCCTCGCCGCCGGTTCGGTGAAGGCGATCGACCTCACTCAGCCGCTCTCCGAACGAACGCCGGTCCTGCAACTGCCGCCGCCCTTCGCGAATACGCCGGGCTGGAAAACTCACGAGATCAGCAACTACGACAACCGCGGGCCCGCCTGGTATTGGAATTGGTTCGAGGGAGGCGAGCACGTCGGCACCCACCTCGACGCGCCCAACCATTGGATCACGGGCCGCGACAGGGGCGGGGTCGACGCGATCCCCCCGGCGCGTCTGATTGGCGCGGCGGTGCTGATCGACAAGTCGGCCGAAGCGGGCGCGAACGCCGACTATCTCCTGACCCTTGCGGATATTCGGGCGTTCGAGGCCGAACATGGCACCCTGCCAGAGGGCGGCTGGCTGCTCTTTCGCACGGGTTGGGACGCCCGTGCCGACAACTCGGAGCGCTTCCTCAACGCAAACGAGAGCGGACCTCACACACCCGGCCTCGATCCCGCGTGCGCGCGCTACCTGGCGGAGGAGAGCGGGATCGTCGGCATCGGGGTGGAGACGGTTGGAACCGACGCGGGCGCCGCCCACTCCTTCGAACCTGCCTTCCCGTGCCACAACTTCATGCTCGGAGCTGGTAAGTACGGCCTCACACAGCTCGCAAACCTCGCCCAGGTTCCCGCAACGGGTGCGGTACTGATCGTTATGCCGCTGAAGCTGGTGGGCGGCTCGGGAAGCCCGTGCCGCGCGGTGGCGCTGGTCGAGAACTGAGGGCTTCGGAGGCCCCGGGACCGCTAGCTCCCGGACCCCCTTTCCAGGAGCACGACGGATTCGATGTGGTAGGTCTGCGGAAACATGTCGACGATCGTTGCCCTGCGGATTCGGTAGCCCCCGCGCACCAGAAGCGAAAGGTCGCGCACCTGCGTCGGGGGCTCGCAGCTGACGTACACGATACGGTCGGGCTGAAGCCGTAGGAGCTCGCCGATCGCGGCGCCGTCAAGGCCGGCTCGCGGGGGATCCATGACCACGGCCGCGTGCTCGCCGGCACGCACCTTGCGGAGCGCGTTCTCGACCTTGCCGGGCAGGAAGCGGACGTTTTCCATCGCGTTGATGCGCGCGGCGAGCCTGCCCAGGTTGACAGCGTGCGGGTTCTCCTCGACTGCCGTCACCGATGCCGCGTCGCGGGCGATGGCGAGACTGATCGTCCCGATCCCGGCGTAGAGGTCCAGCACGGCCTCCGACGGCTTCGCCGCCAGCATGTCGAGCGCGACCCGGTAGAGGACCTGCATCTGGCGATGGTTTGCCTGCACGAAGGTGTCGCTGCGGACGCGGAATTGCAAGCCCCAGAACCCGAAGTCCATGGAGTCGTCGAGGAGGAGCACGTCGGGAAGCAACTCCGCGACGCGCGCGCCAAGCGAGGTGGTATCGATCGGAGGACCCTCTGCTCGTATGTGCCAGAGGAGTCCCGGCCCGTCGGGCTGCGTGGTCAGCAGGAGGTGCTTGATACCCGGCACCGAGAGTTCGTTCACGGCCTGCTGAAACGCGAAGAGGCCGCGCTCGATGCGGTCGTCATGAATGGGACAGGTGGTGATCGGGAACACCGAATACGAGCGCAGGCGGTGAAAGCCGAATCGCACTCCGGCGGCACCGTAGAGCGCCTCGAACTCGCCCCGGATCCGGTAGCGCCAGGGACTTTCCATGCCATGGACCGGAGTGTCGGGCGGCAGGCGCAAATTTGCTCTCTGCCAGGCGTCCTCAACCACTTTGCGCTTCATCTCGAGTTGAAGCGGGTACGCCGCGTGCTGCCACTGGCAGCCGCCGCAGATTCCGAAGTGCGGACAGGGGGCGGCGACGCGACCTGGGGCAGGCTTAAAGACCTCCACTGCGTTCGCGAACTCGACGCCGCCGCGGCGGCCCCGGGGTTCGGCCTCGACCTCCTCGCCCGGGAGGGCGTAGTGCACAAGCACCACTTTTCCGGAGTCGCGGGCCACGACCGAGCCACCATGGGCCGGCGGGCCCGTCACGAGCCTCATCGAGTCCAGTAGGCGGTCGGGTCGGCGGAGGGCCGGAAGCCCGCCTCCGCCACCAGACTGGCCGCCAGCGCAAACCCGGCGGCGACCCTGGTGGGGTCGTGAGCGTCGCTGCCGAAGGACACGGCCCGGCCCCCCTCCTCCCTCCACCAACGGAGCACAACGGGGCCGGGACACAGACCTCGAGAAGGTTCGGACCCGCGAGTCGTATTCACCTCCAGGGCCGACCCGCGCCGGGAAAGGCCGCGCAGGATCGCCCGAAACTCGTCCTCGAAATCTGACTCTGCGTACGCAAGCTCGTCGTGTGGCCAGTAGCGCTTGGGGTAGTCGATGTGAGCGAGTGAGGAGAACTCGGCGTTCGACTCGACGAGGGCGAGGCTCTCCGCCAGGTGGACCCTGACGAGTTCGGGGACCATTGCGGTCTCGATCGACTTCATCTCACTCAGGTCCATGAGCCGACCCTTGAATGTCACGCAGTGGACGGATCCGAGGATCCGCTCCAGGCGGCCCGAGGCGAGCACGGCAGCCGTCTCTGCGAGGTAGAGATGGGGCTCTCCCAACTCGACGCCGGTCAGGATTCTGAGCGAAGGGAATTGCGCCCGGCAGCGCTCGACTGAATCGAGGTAGCCCTCCAGATCGAGGGGGGCCTGTCTCGCGTGAACTGCGACGAAGTCACAATGCTCGGTAAAGGCGAGCGCTGGTAGGCCGATGCTGAGCGCCCTCTCGCACGCCGCCGCCATGTCTCCGTGAGCGGCGTCCCAGGACCACTCGCTGTGGACGTGGGAGTCGGTCGGCAGGTGCTCTAGAGAGTCCCCACCAGGACTGGCGGCTGCGTCGGCTTCGGGCTGCCGTTCGGACCCGACTCCACCGTGACCCCGATCTGCCTGTAGATGCTGATGTCCTTGGGAATGACCAGGACCTTGGTCCCGTCGCGCTCGGGCAGGAAGGTGCCCGCCGGCTCGGGGGTCCCATCGGAGGTGATCAGCCACAACTCGTAAACCTTATCGGCGCCGACTCCGGGCATGCCATTGAAGCTGACCAGGGCAAGGCTCTGCCCGCGCAGCTCGACGACCTTGGCCTGCGAATTGGCGAGCGCGCCGGTGCCGGGGAGGGTCCGGGTGTAGACGCTCTTCTGGGCCGCACCCTGCGCATCGGCGACCTGCCCCGTGAGCCGGATGTTCCAGGCCCCGAGTCCGAGGACGGCGACGGCAAGGACCGCCACGGCGGCCTGCTGCGGGAAGCGAACGAGCCAGGGCGTCGGCGTCCAGCGGCGCTGGGGCAGGCGCAGGATCTTGCTGCGCAGGGGCGCCGCGGCCGCCAGCGAAATCCGCGAGGCGCCCGCCGCAGCGAGGATCTTCGCTCTCAGCCGCGCCGGCGGTTCGACGAGCTCAGTGGCCAGCGGCAGCATGTCAACGGCCCTGCGGAGCCGTTCGGCCAGCTCGCGGCAGCCGGCGCATCCGTCCAGATGATGCTGGATCGAGTCGTTCTCCTCGGTCTCGGTGGCGCCGAGGACATAGGCAGCGATGGAGTTCTCGACCTCCTCGTGGTCGCCGATGCGCTCACTCATATACAAAACCCCTGCCCTGGAGGTACGAGTGCAGCTTTTCCATTGCAAGCCTCATACGACCTTTTACGGTTGAGAGTGGGACGCGGATCATATCGGCGATCTCGCGATGACTGTAGCCGCCGAAATAGGCGAGTTCAACGGCCTGCCGCTGCTCGACGGGCAGTATGGCCAGCGCTTCCTTTATCGCATCCCGCTCGAGAGACGCCGAGACCTCGCGCCAGGGATCGCTCCCAGTGCCACTGGCGGCCACCGTTTCGGGGATCTCCTTCTCATAGCGCTCGTGGGCGCCACGGCCGCGCAGGTAGTCGATGGAGCGGTTGCGGACGGCTGTCATCAGCCAGGTTCGGAGCGAGCCCTTGTTGGGATCGAAATTGCCGGAGTTCCAGAGGCGGAGGAAGGCGTCCTGAACGACGTCCTCGGCCTTGCCGGGATCTCCGAGGATGCGCAGAGAGACCGAATAGGCAAGCGACCCGTAGCGATCGTAGAGCTCTTCGAGCGCCTTAGTGTCGCCCGCCGCGAGCGCCTGGCCCAACTCCATGTCGTTCATCGCGGGCACACCCTCAGGCATCTCATTTGGATACGTACCTGACATCTATTCGGATAACCGCTTCCTCAGCAGCTGGCTCGCCAACTTGAGATCACCCCTGCCTCCGGTCGCCGCCTTGACGCCCTGGATGAGCGCCCCGATGGCCTGCTGCTTGCCGGACCGGAAGTCCGCCACCGCCTGCGGGTGGGCTGCCAGGACGCTGTCGACGACGGCCGCCAGCTCGTCCGCATCGGTGACCTGCGCGACCCCGGCGACAAGCTCTGCAGGGGGCCGCCCGGAGGTCCAGGCCTCTTCGAACACCTGGCGGGCCTGGTCCCGATTGATGGACCCGGCCGAGAGAGGCTTCAGCAGATCGGCAAGCCCGGAGGGGGAGATTTGCCATGGCTGCTCGCGGGGCAGCACCTCCCCCACCACCCAGTTGGCGGCCGGCTTGGCCTCGACTCCGGCCGCGACGACCGATTCGAAGTAATCGGCGGCCGCGGCATCGGTGGTCAGCAGGCTCGCATCGTAGTCGGAGAGACCGAACGACGACATCAGGCGGGCCCGGCGCGCCGCGGGCAGCTCGGGGAGAGAGGTACGCAGCGTTTGGACCCATTCCCGCGTCAGGGTCAGAGGAGGCAGATCGGGCTCCGGGAAGTAGCGGTAGTCCTGGGCGCCCTCCTTCGAGCGCTGGGTGAAGGTGCGCTTTTCGGGCTCCGACCAGCCGCGCGTCTCCTGGACCACTGTCCCACCGCCGTCGAGAACATCTGCCTGCCGCCTGATCTCATATTCGACGGCCATGAAAAGTGCCCGGAAGGAGTTGATGTTCTTCAGCTCGGTCTTCACCCCGAGTTCGCTCGACCCCACCGGGCGGATGGAGACATTGGCCTCGGCTCGCAGTTGACCCTTCTCCATCTCAGCCTCGCTGGCACCGACCGCCCGGAGCAGCGCGCGCAGTGTCGTCGCGTAGTCGCGCGCCTCGGCCGCGGAATGGATGTCGGGCTCGGTGACGATCTCCATGAGGGGCAGGCCGGCACGGTTTAGGTCGACATAAGACCTGTCGGCAGAGTGCAGCCTGTCGCCGGCGTGGACGAGCTTGCCGGTGTCCTCCTCGAGATGGACGCGCGTGATCCGCACGCGCCGGCCGGCGACGTCGAGGTGACCGCCGAAGCTCATGGGCAGGTCGTACTGGGAGATCTGGTAACCCTTGGGCAGGTCGGGATAGAAGTAGTTCTTGCGGTCGAACTTGGTGCGCTCCGCGATCTCGCAGTTGAGCGCCAGCGCCGACTTCACGCAAAGCTCCACGGCCCTGCTGTTGATCACCGGCAGAACACCCGGGAGACCAAGGCAGACCGGACACACGTTTCCGTTCGGTGCCGGCCTCAGGTAGTCGGACGAGCACCCGCAGAACATCTTGGAGCGAGTGCCGAGCTGGACGTGGACCTCCATCCCGATGACCGGCTCCCACTTCGCTTTCGGGTTGGCGCCCTGCCCCGCCGTCACAGCGGCGCGACCGTCGAGCTGACGCCGCTCTCCGCCTCGTAGGCGCGGCCGACACGAAGGGCGATGTCCTCACGCCACTGAGGCGCAAGAACCTGCAGGCCGACGGGCAGGCCCGCCGCCGGCGTCGATGGCAGCGAGACGCCGGGCAGACCGGCCAAGTTGCCGCCGAGGGTAAGCACGTCACAGAGGTACATGGCGAGCGGATCACCCGACTTTTCGCCGATGTTGAAGGCCACCGTCGGGGAGGTGGCACTGACGATCGCATCACATTTTGCGAAGGCATCGTCAAAGTCCCGCTTGATAAGGGTGCGGACCTTCTGCGCCTTCAGGTAATACGCGTCGTAGTAGCCGCTGGACAGCGCATAGGTGCCGAGCATGATCCGGCGCCGTACCTCCGGACCGAAGCCCTCTCGACGGGTCTGGAGATAGGTCTCCATCAGAGTCCTGGCTCCCGCGGCGCTGGCGCCGTACTTGACGCCGTCGAAGCGGGCCAGGTTGGAACTGCACTCGGCCGGGGCGATGATGTAATACGCCGCCAGGCCGTAGTCGGTGTGCGGCAGCGCGACCGGGACGATCTCGGCTCCGGCGCCCTCGAGCACCTTAAGGGCCGCCGCGATGCTGTCGCGGACACCCGGCTCGATACCTTCGACCTCGAAGTATTCCCTGGGGATGCCGAGGCGGAGTCCACGCACTCCATCCTCGAGCGTCGATAGGTCGAGAGGACGATCGGCACATGTCGAATCGTTGGGGTCGGCGCCGGCCATCGTCTCGAGGACTGCCGCCGCATCCCCAATGCTTCGGGTGAAGGGGCCGATCTGGTCGAGGCTGGACGCAAAGGCGATCAGGCCGTAGCGGCTCACCCGGCCGTAGGTGGGTTTGAAACCGACAACTCCGCAGAGCGCTGCAGGTTGGCGGATCGAGCCACCGGTGTCGGTGCCGAGGGCAACGGTCGCCTCGCCGGCGGCCACGGCGGCGGCGCTTCCACCCGAGGAGCCTCCGGGCACTCTGGCGAGATCCCATGGGTTATGGGTCGGCCAATAGCTCGAGTTCTCAGTAGAGCTTCCCATGGCGAACTCGTCGCAGTTCGTCATTCCCAGGAAGACCGCACCCGCGGTGCGCAGGCGGCCGACCGCCGTCCCGTCGTAGGGCGGCCTGAAGCCCTTCAGGATCTGGGAGCCGGCGGTGGTCTCCATGTCCTGATTGCAGAGCACGTCCTTGAGCGCCACCGGGACCCCGGTCAGCGGCGTCACGTTCTCGCCGGCGGCGAGGCGGCGGTCCGCCGCGGCGGCCTCGGCCTCGCCCTTCTCATTGAGGCGAAGAAAGGACCTCACCCGCCCGTCGACCGCCGCGATCCGGTCGACATGATCCCGATAGACCTCGACGGCCGAGACCTCGCGGGTTTTCAGGCGGGCATGGAGGTCTTTGATCGTCAGCTCATGCAGCTTCACTCCCGCTCTGCCTCTTGAATCGACTTGACGACGAAGAAGCCGTCCTGCGTCTCGGGAGCATTGGCAACGGCGACCTCGGGCGGCAGGCTCGGCCGCGGAACGTCGTCCCGCATCATGGCCACGATCTCGACCACCTGCGCCGTCGGTGAGATCGACTCGGTGTCGAGGGCGCTCATGCGCTCGATGTGGCCGAGGATCTTGGACAGCTGCTCAGCGTAGAACTGCTCTTCACCGGGCTCGAGCCCG
>JAYUBK010000037.1:0-2537 GCA_043740835.1 Chloroflexota bacterium | reverse complement strand
GGAAGTCGAAGCAGAAGACATTCCCCGGGAGTGGGCCGATCGCCGACGGGGCGGTCAGGGAGCCCAGCGTCACGACCACCGTCCGCCCGAGGTCGCGGACTCCGTCGATGACCGTCCGGTACAGCCCCGGGTTACTTCCGAAGATCGTTCCGAATGTCACCAGGAGAAGCCGGCCCGGTGGCAGTTGCGCGAGCTTGTCCGCATCGTCGGAGCCGGCTGGCGGGCCGCCCCCGGGTCGGATTGCCTGCGTGTTCGGCACCTGAACGCCGGGCGGGCGCATGCTCGGCGGGCACGGATCGAGAAAGAGGCCGTCGAAGAGGCCGGCGTACGGTGGCACCTCGAGGCCCATCGAGCTCCAGGTGGGAGCTATCCAGGGCTCGACCAGCTCCGCGATGTCAGGCCTCGGAACGGCAAGGCCCAAGGTCGCGCTCGGAATCCCGAGCCTGGCGGCCACCGCGGGTCCCGCCAACTCGGCCCAGTCGTTGACGATCAGGTCGCAACCCCACTCGCGGCCGATCGCGAGAAGGGCGGGCGCCCGTTCCAGGGACTCGTAGCCCGCGAACATGCGCGTGTAGAACCATTCCCGAGATATCCGCTGGACCCCCTCGAGCTCCGGGAACTGCGCCAGCCTCGCCTTCGGATCAAGGGACTCGCGCCCGGCCGGAAATCCGTCGAATCCGAACCCGCGCGCCTGGGCAACCATCGACGGGGATGTGGCGAAGGCCACCTCATGGCCTGCATCACGCGCCGCCTCGGCCAGGGGCAGGAGCGGGAACAGGTGGCCCACCGTCGGGCGGCAGGTGAACAGGATTTTCAACGCTGCGGGCTCATCACCCTAGGAACGTACCAGCGCCAGGTCGTGCGCGAGGTTCAGCGCGGTGACGAGGTTCTCCGATCGGACGAGGCCCTTGCCCGCGATGTCAAAGGCGGTCCCGTGGTCAACCGAAGTGCGGATGATGGGGAGTCCGATCGTCACATTCACCCCCGAGTCGAGGCCGAGCATCTTGATCGGAATGTGACCCTGGTCGTGGTATGCCGCAATCACACAGTCAAACTCCCCCGCCGCGGCGCGGGCAAAGACGGTATCTGGAGACCATGGTCCCGAAGCGTCGATCCCGCCGGCGCGGGCCGTGGTGACCGCCGGCAGAAGCCGGTCGCGGTCCTCCTTGCCGAGGAGGCCGTTCTCACCCGCGTGGGGGTTGATCCCGGCCACCGCAAGGCGGGGATTCGGGATCCCGGCCTGGTCGCGCAGGAAACCGGCGGCCAGTTGGAGGCACTCAACGCAGCGCTCGCTGGTGGCAAGGGCGATGGCCTCGAGAAGGCTCGAGTGAGTGGACAGGTGGACCACCCGGAGACGCTGATTGACGAGCATCATCGCGAAGCGTTCCGTCCCGCAGAGCGCCGCCAGCGCCTCCGTGTGGCCGGGGTGCGGGACGCCGGCCGCTCGCCAGGCTTCCTTGTTGATCGGGGCGGTGCAGACGGCAGCCGCCTTGCCGGCCAGCGTGAGCTTGGCGGCAGCTTCGACGTACTCGAAACAGGCTCGCCCGGCCTCTGCCGCCAACCGGCCCCAGGCGAGGCCGGAGGAAACATTGGCGAGATCGATCAGGTCGATCGAGTCGAGATCGAAGCCGTCGATGCGTCCGTTCCCTGACAGCACTTCGAGCGCCGCCTTCAGACGGCCGCGGTCGCCGATCACGCGCACGGGGAATGACAGGGCGCCGCCGGCAAGCGCCAGGACGGTGATCTCGGGGCCGACACCGGCGGGGTCTCCCATCGTCAGCGCGATCGGCAGTTCAGCCATCCGCCTCGCTCCCGAGGAGCCGCTCGACGACATCCCGAAGCACCGTCGCCGAGCCGAAGCCGCCGGCCTTGCTGGCCAGGAGCACACCTTCGACACCTTCCAGGAGACTCCAGGGCACGCCGGGGGCCAGCTCGCCCTGGGGCCAGAGAGCGGTCGCCCCGAGCACCCGGCAAGCTGCCAGGGCGGTCTCGCCTCCGGTGGCCACCACCGCCGTCAGGCCGTGCCCGATGAGGCCACCAAGGTCGGCGGTCAACGCCTCCAGCGAACTGCCCATCCGGAGGATCACCCTATCGGACTTGCCTATTTCGGCCGCCTGGGCCGCCGCCGCCGGGTGGCCGCTGCCGACCAGGATGACAACCGCCTGGCAACGAGGGATGGGACCCGGCGTCGTCACCGTCTCCCGCAGTCCAGAAATCGCGCGCGCGAGACCGGCCGAGCCCACCGGGAGCATCTCCTCTGTGAGGCCGGCGGCGATGGCATCCAGGTCGTCGTCGGTCGTCGCATCGATAACCGCGATGGGTGCGGAACAATTCATCAGATCGCCGACCGAGATCTCGACCACCTGCAGGCCGGTCGTCGCCCGGAGCAGATCCGCCACGCGATCGTGCCGTACCGGGGCGCGCGAGTCGGTCCCGAATGCAGTTTGAGTCACCGGCTCGCCATGGACCTTCAGGATGCCGCCGGCCACGGTGCGGCCCTGGCCGGGGAGTGCCGGGGCGACAACGGCCATGCGGTA
>JAYUBK010000036.1:0-2545 GCA_043740835.1 Chloroflexota bacterium | reverse complement strand
CGAACATCGCCCGCTCCCAGCGCCGGAAGTTACCGCTGGCGGTGATCGCGATCAGTGTCAGCGCCGCCAACGGCACGACGACGAAGGGACTGAAGCCGAAGTACTGGGCGGCAAGGCTCACCCCGATGAACTCGGTGACGATGGTCAGGAAGTTGAGCAGGAAGAGGTCGCCGACCGAAAACCAGCCCCAAAAGCGGCCGAATCGCTCATTGATGAGCCGGGCATGGCCGACGCCCGTGACCGCCCCCAGACGGACAACCATCTCCTGGTTCACGATCAGGACCGGGATCAGGACGGGAAGAGTCCAGAGGAGCGAGTAGCCGTAATTCTGTCCCGCCTGCGCATAGGTGGAGACACCGCCCGCATCGTTGTCGCCGATCATCACGATGAGTCCAGGGCCCATGATCGCCGCCAGGGTCAGCAATCGATGTCGCCAGGTTCGGCGAGCGGCGCGGTCGTCCACGCGGATGCTTCCGAAGGCCCCAAGGATGTCTCCGACGTGTGCCTCGTCGAGCACGGCGGATCCGGTTTCCGAGGGCGGCTGCCCCCGGTTTTGCTTGCCCTCAGCCGAGCTTGGCCTGGCTCGCCGCGGCCGTGGCCGTGGTGGCCTGGTGCTCAATTGCCGCCGCTCACGTCAGCCCTACGGCGCCATTCCTGGGGCAGGAGCGCTTCCAGGAGGTCGTCCACGGAGATCGCTCCGATCAGCATGTCGGCGTCATCGGTCACCGCCAGCGCCGAGAGGTTGTAGTCCGCCATGAGAACCGTCACGTCGGCGATGTCATCCGCGACGTGCACGCTCGGTGTCACCAGGCCGGCCATTGCCACGACCGCCGCGCCGGGTTCGGCGCGAATGAGGTCGACAGCCGGTACCGATCCGACCAGCCGACCGTCGGGCTCGACGATGAAGATCATCGTCAGCAACTGGTGCGGGGCGGTGGCAGCGCGAACGCGATCCAGGGCCTGCCCCGCCGTGGCCCCGCGGGGGACTGCGACGTACTCTGGGCTCATCATTCCGCCGGCCGTTGTCGGGTTGTATTGCAGCAGGGCGCGCAGGCGATGCTGCTGCGGCGGCGCCATCAGGTTGAGGATCGGGAGGCGCCTCTCCTGGTCCAATTCCAGTAGGAGGTCGGCGGCGTCGTCGGGTGCCATCCGGGACAGCAGTTGGGCTGCCTCGTCATTGGATTCGGATCTCAGGAACTCGAGCTGGTGCTGTGTGTCGAGCTCCTCGAAGACGTCGGCGGTAAGCTCGGCGTCGCCTTCCACCGCCTCAATGATCTCCTCGCCCTCCTCGTGGGTCGAATGCTCGACGAGGTCGGCGATCTGGGCGGGATGGAGCCGGCGCAGCCGCAGTGCCGGCATTTTCAGCTTGGCCGTCGGAACGTGCCCCACGAACGGTTGGACATCCTTCCAGTCGAGGAGCTGGTCGATCTGCGGCCGCAGGACCCGCGATGCCCCGGGCATGAACCGCTGAACGGCGCTGCGGGAACGGCGAAGGACGCCGATGAGCCGCCAGCGGCCGCTCACGAAGGCAAGGGCCAGGTCATGCGCCTGCACGATGTTGCCCGCCGCCATGTCGACCAGGTGGCGGCCGATGATGTCGCTTCGAAGGAGCACCTCGCCAGGGCGCCGCTCGAAACGACCGAGGTCCAGCGTCTGGCCCTTCAGACCTGTCTTCCCGGCCGCAAGCTTGTCGATCTGGTCACCCCCGACGAAGAGGTCCCGGCCGCCGATGCCGACTTTCAGGCCGGTGATGGGGGGATAGCCGCCACCCTCCGCCAGACGCACGATGATGTCCTGAAGCTGTCCCAGTCGCTCACCCGCCGGGTTCAGAACCGCGGTTCGGAGAAGCTGCGAGACGAGGATCAGCTCGTCATCGGCTACTGGGAGTCGACCGGATGCTTCGCTCATTGCCCCTTACCCCACACCAACTTGGCTGCGGATGCGATGGACCGGCCTTCGGCCACCTTCCATCACCGCTCGCGTTCATTGTCGCCGGGGCGGGCGATAGCCTGCAGGGAGTCGTGGACCGGCGGTCACGAGCCGCTGGGAGCGGCCGGCGAAATCTGGGCCTAATTCCCTGCCACGTCGACTCCGGGAACCGCCTCGCCGGTCACGATGATCTGGCCGAGCGCACCAAGTGTTGTGCGGTTCAGGGAGTGATCCACGATCAGGTAGGTGCCCGGCACCTTGAATGACAGCTCGGCGATGGTGGTGCCACCGGCCGGCACGGTCGTGAGGCCGATGTTGCGCTCCAGCGGACCGCCGATCCCACCTTCGGGATAGACGTTGTCGAAGATGGCGCCTATGACATGGAAGTTGGACGGCTTGAACGTCCCCACTCCGAAGAAGAGCCGGATCTTGTCTCCGACCTGCGCGTGCAGCGCGGTGGGGCCGTAGATCGACTGCGGCCGTCCGTTGAAGACGAAGTAGGTCGGCTGCTCGGCAGTCATCGCCTGCGGGTTGTACTGCAGGTCACCCTTGGCTCCGAACGGCTGCTGGGTGTAGATCTCACTCTGCATGACGTAATACTCGTGGTCGACCTTGG
>JAYUBK010000035.1:0-8508 GCA_043740835.1 Chloroflexota bacterium | reverse complement strand
TCGGCATCCCGACGCTCGCTGGCAAGCGTGGCCAGTTCGACTTTGCCCTCAACGACCCCCAGACCCACCTCTTCTTCGCCGCCGACAAGGCCGACCATGGCGTTGACGTCTTTGAGGGGACGACGAGCGACCTGGTCTTCCGACAGACGATCACCCTCGGTACCGAGCCGCACGGCCTGACGCTCGCCTCCGATCTGAGGCGCGTCTACGTCGGAAACCTCGACGGCACCATCCAGGTCATCGACGTGTCGCCGACCTCGGAAAAGTTCCTGAAAGTGATTGCCAACATCAAGACGGGCGCCTCAAAGGGGATCGACCTGATGGGGTACGACGGGGTCCACCACAAGCTTTTCGCGGCGGCGCCTGACAACTCGACCCTATTCGACGTGGATGTGATCCACAACACCGTCACCAAGGCGATCAACACCAAGAAGGGCATCGAGGAGCCCGTCTACAACCCGGCCGATGGGTTCCTCTACGTCACCGTCAACCCCGCCAACTCGCTTTACAGGATTGACCCGGTGGCCGACAGGATCGTAAGTGAATCCATCCTCAGCCCGGAATGCAAGGGCCCCTACGGATTCGCCATCGCCCAGAAGACCCAGCAGGCCCTGATCGCCTGCGACAAGCTGCCGATCCTTTGGGACATCAAACACGAGAAGGCGATCCGTTCCTTCGGGGAGATCGGCTTCGGCGACCAGGTGGTCTACGACTCCGTCAGCGACAGATTTTTCATCGCGGGACTGAATTCGAATTTCATCGTCGCCATCTTCGGGGGCTCGCCGGTCCGGTTCTACAACAGCGTCCAAACCCACGCCGACTCGCGCGCCGTCGCATATGACCCGGGCACGCGGGTGGTCTTCCAGCCCGACGGTAACCGCAACAATTCCGGGGCTCTGGCATTCAACCTCCCGGACCCCGAACCGGACAGGGGCAGCTGGTGGCTCCCGCTGCTCTACCTGGTCGGGCTGGTGCTGTTCGGGGGATTCATCTGGTACTACGGAAAGCGCAAAGCCGACGAGCGCAAACGCCTCGGCCGACCCATGTTCAGCTAAGTCGGTCGCAGGCGGGGTCCACAGGGCTCAGCGGCGTGCCCCGTCCCTGGCCAGGCCAACGGAGTGATGCGACCAGCTCCTCCACGTCGGCAGGGGTCGCGGCCGCGATTCCCTGGAGCCCGATGTCGGAGATCGCGAGGGCCGCGCAGGCCGTGCCGTGGGCCAGTGCGTCGGCCAGGCCGTCAGCGGCGCCGCCGGTCTTCAGCCAGCGTGCAAGGAAGCCCCCCGCCAACGCGTCCCCGGCGCCCGTCACATCGACAACCGGACGGCCCTGGGCAGCGGGCATTGCTTCCTGGCCCCGCACCGTCCACGCCGCGGAGCCCCGTGGACCTGCCTTCACGACAAGCCCATCGAGGTTCCAGCGCTCGCGAAAATCCTGGGGCGCGGCCGGGTCCCCACCGAGGGCGCGCAATTCCTCCTCGTTGGAGAAGAACCAGTCGCAGGGTCCGAGTAGCCTGCGCACGGCGTTTGGAAGCGCCGAAACGTAGCTGCGCATGGAGTCACCCGCGAGCAGGAGTGCGCCCGACAACGCTTCTGCCGCCTCCGCCTGGCGGTCGGGCCGCATCGAACCGATGAAGGCCCAGCCGCCGAAGTCCTGGGGCACAGCCGGCGTCCAGGCGTCGTAGATCGAGTCACGGCTGCCGCGGTCGACGTTCGTCCCCCCGGCCTGCTTCGCGGACCAGCGGTAGGTCGGCGCCCGCAGAACGCTCAGGCGCGTGGTGTCGATGTCGCGATCGGCCAGAAGAGCAAGAACCTGCTCCACGTCCTCGTCGCCCACGGGCGCTGAAATCGCAACCGGGCCGATGAGGCTGGCCGCAAGAGCGAAGTAGAGCGCCGAGCCGCCCAACTCGCCGGTGACTGAGCCAAAAGGACCTTCGAGGTCGTCAAGCGCGATGGAACCGGCGACGAGCAGCACCTCGCTCGGCTCAGTAGCGGCGCTGGCTGCCGCTGAGCTCGGTCCGGTGCTGCGTCGCGCCCCGCAGCTTGACCAGGAAGTCAGCCGGGCCTTCGAAGGCGTCGATCTCGTTCCAGCTGTGACCGAGCTCGGAGGGGGCGTGGGCGTCGCTACCCGAAGCCGTGGGCTTGTCGAGGTCAATAGCCATCTTCGCGGCGGTCTCGTTGGAGTCGGGGTCGCACCACGAGTTGTATGTCTCGATGATGTCGATCCGCTCAGCCAACTCGATCACTCGGCGGGGCAGGAAATGGGCTCGCCAGCGGTCGAACGGATGGGGCATGTAGACCAGCCCGCCCATCTCGTGGATCAGGTCCATCACCTCCTCTGGCCGCTTCCAGGCCTTGATGGCGGCCGTGATGAAAAGCCCGATGATTTCGCCCTCGGTCGTCTTGACCTCCTCGCCGACGATCGCCAGCTCGGGCTCGCTCTCCTTGAAGAGCAGGGACCCTTCTGCCGTGTTGTGGTCGGTCAGCGCGATGCGGCTGAGGCCAACTTCCCGGGCGCGCGCGGCGAGCGCTTCCAGTGAAGTGTCGCTGTCATGCGAATACCGAGAGTGCATGTGAAGATCGATCCTCCACCGGTCGGCACCCGGCGCCCGCAGGGGCCGGTCGGAGCTCAACGTCGGAAGAGCTGGATCACCCTGGCCGGCCGCCTGTGAGTGCGCACAAGCTCGGCCATCAGGACTTCCTGGGCCATGAACAGGATTTCCATCACCTGCTCGGGCCGTCGTTCGCGTCCCAGCTGCTCGCTGAGCTCGCGGTCGGTGTTGGAAAGAACGTGGGTGATGCGTGGCATCAGCCAGCCGGGAGTCAGCTTGAGGTTGTTGTCGAGGCACTCCTCGAGCCAATAGAGGAGTTGGTCGGACTCATTGAGCAATTGGCGAGGTTTATTGTCCTGGCGCTTGCGGTGCCAGAAGAGCGCGCGTGCCTGCTCCTCGACGGTCTGCTGAATCATCTCAAGGCGTCCTGACGGCCACTATACCAGCGGCTATGCGCAGGTCCGCCCGAGTCAGCCGGCCTGCGGGTAGCACAGCGTCCGCCAGCCGTCTGCGGCCGGAACGAGATGGACCTGGCGATCGACTGTCATCTCGCGCCAGTCGTGCTTGACTCGATAGCGGACGGCGAGCCGGGCGACGTTGTGGTAGGTGCGGTTGCGGTGGCGGTCCGTCCATTCGGGGACGATGTCAACCCGCCCGACCTCGGCGGTCAAGAGCTCGACGGCTCCGGACTGCCTGCCCATCCTGTCGACGAACGCTTCCTGGCCCCCCCAGGAGCGCTGGGCGTCCTCGGCGAGCATCGACCACATCTCCTCGAAACGGCGCTCCTGTTGGAGCTTTGCGAAGCGCATCTCGAAGGCGCCCGGCGCTATCGATTCCGGAGCTGGGGGCCGGGCCGGCTCGTAGCTCGGTGGCTGGGCGCCTCCGGTCAGGGTCGTGGAGTGCTGGCCGATGGGTGTGTTGGTGAAGCGTGCGAAGTCGTCGGCCGGCCAGGTCGTGAAACGGCCCGCGATGCGTGTCAGGAGCCAGTCGAGGAACGGCCAGCGACGAAGGGGGGCGAGAAGGGAACCTATCAATGCTTCCAGATATGGTGGCCCATCCACAACCTTTACACAAGCTGTGGAGATCTTCTACTGCGCGTGGGTGGCCTTCACCGACTCGATCAGCGACGCGATCCAGGGCCGGTGCTCGGCGTAGTGCTCGTAGGTGTTGCCCTTGATCCAGGCGTAGATCGGATTTCCGCCGTGATCGAGTCCCGCGGAACTGGGCTCGTAGTGGGAGAAGGGATGGAGGAGTTCTTCGTCGGTCATTCGCGACAGCACGTTCAGGAGTCCGGCATGGATGACCAATGCCTCGTCCTCGACAACGTTCCAGGACTTGTTGTGATGGAGCAGCCGGATCGCGGCGTTGATCTCGTCGAAGCCGGACTGGGCCGGAAGGCCGGCCACACCCATGGCGGCCTGCCGGTCACCTTTTTCGAGCAGCGCCCGGAGCCCCTCCTCCCAGGCCCCGATGTGCGAAACGTGGTCCTTCACCGACCATCCGTCGGCCGCCTCGACTTCACGTAGCCCGTGCTCGACGGCGTCGACATCGCGGCGCAGTGCCGTCCAGTCGGAGTCGATCCGCGCCAACAGCTCGCCCTTCGTTCTCGGTTCCCTGTCACTCATTGGCGGCGATCTTAAGGCAACGGCTCCTCAATCAGCCTCTCGAGTTCTGCAATGGCCCGTACGTCGAGCCGCTCGGCACCCAGGGTCCTTTCGAGCAAGGCCTGGATCGCCAGGACTCGATCCTCGGGAAGGGCAGGGAGCAAAGCGCGGGCACGAGCGATGACCTCGCGGTATCGCTCCTCGTGGGCCCGCTTCACTCCTTGGCCGCGTGTTCCTTCTGGTACGCCTCGATCAAGGGCTTGGCCAGGTGCTGCGGCATCTCCTCGTAGTGAGAAAAGCGCTTCACGAAGGAGCCGCGACCCTGGGTGATGGAGCGAAGGTCGAGTGCGAACTTCAGGAGTTCGGCCTCCGGAACCTGGGCCTTGACCGTCTGCCAGCCGTCGTCCGGCTCGGTGCCGGCGATCTTGCCGCGGCGGCCGTTCAAGTCCGACATGATGTCGCCGAGGTACTTCTCCGGGACCTTGACCTCGACGTCCATGATGGGCTCGAGGATCACCGGGCTGGCGTCCATGGTCGCCTTTCGGAAGGCCTGGCTGCCCGCCATCTGGAACGCCATGTCCGACGAGTCGACGCTGTGGAACTTGCCGTCGAGGAGCGAAACCTTGATGTCGACCATCGGGTAGCCCGCCACGGCGCCGTGGTCCATCGTGTCGCGCACACCTTTTTCGACCGAGGGACGAAAGTTCTGCGGGATCGACCCCCCGAAGATCTTGTCCTGCCAGACAAAGCCTTCGCCGCGGGCCGTCGGAGCAACCTCGATTGTGCAGACCGCGTATTGTCCGTGCCCGCCCGACTGCTTCACGTGCCGACCTTCGAATTTGGCATGGCCGGCGACGCTCTCCCGATAGGCGACGCGCGGCAATTCGACACTGGCGTCGACGCCGTACTTGCGGCGGAGCTTCTCGAGAACGACGTCGAGGTGCACGTCTCCCATGCCCGCGATGAGCAGCTGGTGTGTCTCCTCGGTCCGCTCGACGCGGAGCGTGGGGTCCTCCTCGGCGATCCGGTTGAGGCCAGTGCCGATCTTGTCCTCGTCGCCGCGCGCCTTGGGATAGATGGCCAGCGTATAGAGAGGAGACGGCATCTCGAATCCGGTGTCAGTGGTGCCACCCTTGTCGCCCAGCGTGTCGCCAGTCAGCGTGTGCTGGAGCTTGGCAACGGCGCCGATGTCGCCGGCGCAGACCTCGGTCGTGTTGATGTGCTCCTTGCCACGGGGGAAGAAGAGCTGGCCCACGCGTTCATCGATGTTGTTCGTCAGGTTCTGGACGTGCTGGTCGCTGCGCAGGCAGCCGGAGGTCACCTTGACGTACGTGACTCGACCGACAAAGGGATCGGCCGTGGTGTTGAACACGAAGGCATGCGGCGGTCCATCGGGCATGGCATCGGGACCCGGGAAGAGTTCGATTATCGCGTTCAGGATCGTCCGCACCCCCAGAAGCTTGGTCGCCGAGCAGCAGACCACCGGCGCCACGGTTCCAGCGACGATCCCCTCGCGGAGGCCCCTCAACATCTCTTCGTCGTTGAGCTCGCCCTCATCCAGGTATTTCTCGAGGAGTTCGTCGTCACCCTCGGCCGCGGCCTCCATCATCTGGGCGCGGCCTTCTTCGACCCGCGCCTTGAGGTCGTCGGGGATGGCGACCTCAAGGCCCTTGCCGTCGGGACCCGTCACGAACGCCTTCATGCGCAGGAGATCGACCACGCCCTTGAAGGAGGACTCGGACCCGATTGGAATCTGGATCGGAACGGGCTTGGGCTTCAGGACCTCGCGCATCGCCTGCACGGTCCCGAAGAAGTCGGCGTTCTCCTTGTCCATCTTGTTGATGACGACGAGGCGTGGTTTGGAGTCGCGGCTCGATTGTTCCCAAGCGATCTGGGTGCCCACCGCCATCCCGGCCGCGGCGGTGGCGCTGACAACGATCAGCGCCGCGTCCGCCGCCCGCTCGGCGCTCATCACCTGGCCGACGAAGTCGAAGAAGCCCGGCGCATCAAGCAAATTGATCTTGTGGCCGGAGTGCTCCAGGAACCCCACCCCGAGACCGATCGAGATCTTACGGCGGGTCTCCTCGGGTTCGAAGTCCATCGTCGACGTGCCCGCGTCGGTCGAACCCAACCGAGGTATCGAACCTGCAACGTGCATCATCGCCTCGGCCAGGGCGGTCTTGCCGTCGTGCGAATGACCTAGCAGCGCAACGTTCCGGATCTTGTCCGGTGCGTACCGAAGCACGAGGGAGAAGTTTAAGGCCAGGCGATGCGGGTAAACTCAAACACTCATGGCGAAGCGAAACGCGACAGTTGACGAGATCGTGGCGGCAATCGAGGCCGCCCGCGACAAGGTGATGGCGGACGAGGTCAAATCCCTGACGAAGCTCGGGATCCCGAAAACGATGGCCTACCAGGTCATCGCCAACCGATTCCACCAGACGACCGCCAACCAGGACGAGGCCGAGCCCGATTTCGACGGCGGGCATCCCCCTTCCTGGGAAGAGATCGGCTAAGACCGACGACTCCATGAACCGTGCGCAGCGGTTCAATCGTCTTCTCGGCATCATCTCTGAAGTCGTTCGTCACCCCGGCCAGGTGCCGGCTGAGCTGGCCCAGGCCTGCGAGATATCGGAGCGCACCCTCCGGCGCGACCTCGCAGAGCTTCGTGAGCTCGGTTTCGAACTCACCTATCTGGATGGTTACCAGTTGCAGGGAAACCTGAACCTCGATGGCAGCGTTACGCTCCGAGCCTGGGCACTGCCGATCGTCTATGAGCAGCAACTGCGGCTCCTTCGGTCATCCTTTCCTGCGACGACCGCCGACGCGGTCCAGGCGAGTGTGGAGGAGCGGGCTCCGGCCGCTCTTGCCGCGCTGTTCGCGGCCGCGATCGCCAGTCACTCGAAACGCCTTGCGAAAGGAACGGGAGGGGAATCTTGAAGCCGCTGATCCTTATCAACAACGGGGAGGACGCCGATTTCGCGTACGCGACGCGCTTCCTCACCCATGACCCGGCGCTTTACATCAAGTTCGCGGAGGGAGATGACGCCCTCGTCGTGAATATTCTCGAGCTCGGCAGGGCTAGGGAGACCGCCGCGGCGAAGGCCGTTCTTGATCGCGCCGAGCACGGCTGGGCGGAGGTCCGCGACATCTACCAGGGTTGGGCCAGGGTGGCGGCCAAGCTCTTGCACGAGCGGGGCATCAATGAGGCCCGGGTGTCGGCCAAGATCCCAGTCGCATACGTAGAGGAATTGCGCGCCCAGGACGTCAACTGCGAGGTCGACAAGGAGGTGTTCGTCGCCGAACGGCGGCGCAAGAACGAGGAGGAAGTCGCCTGGATTCACGGGGCGCAGCGCGCCGCCGAGGCGGCCGTGGCCGAGATCGTGAGCCAACTGGCGACGAGCGAGGAAAAGGACGGCCTGCTCTGGGCCGACGGCCGGCCGCTCACCTCAGAGCGACTCTTTGCCTACGGCCAGAGTGCCCTCAACGAGATCGGATACTCCTGCGATGACATGATCGTCGCCGGCTCCCCACAAAACGCGATGCCACACTACCGTGGGGCCGGCCAGATCCGGGCCGGCCAGCCGGTCATCATCGACATCTTTCCCCGCGGCCGCGCCAGCCGCTACCACGGCGACCTCACCCGTACCGTCGTCGTCGGCGAGCCCAGCGCGGAGGTCCAGAAGATGTACGCAGCCGTGTGCGAGGCGCTGGACGCCGCGATGGCGACGATCCGGGCGGGCGTGAATGGTCGGACAGTCCACGAGACCGTCTGCAGAGTGCTCAAAGAGCACGGCTACGGGGCGGCCACGGCGGGCTTTGAGGCCCCCGAGGGAGTGGCGGCGATGATCCACTCGACCGGCCACGGAGTCGGCCTTGAAGTCCATGAGCTTCCGAATCTCCGGCCTATCGACATGCCGCTCGAGGTCGGCGATGTCGTGACGATCGAGCCGGGCCTCTATCTCGACGGCGTCGGTGGGGTGCGGGTCGAGGATACGGGCCTTGTCACCGCGACCGGCTTCAAGAACTTCACGTCAATAACGCGGAGCCTCGACCCGGCCGCCTATTTGTAGACTCCGCCTGCCGTAAAGTGAAAGTTGACATGATCGAACCCGAAAATTTGGGAGACCGAATTCGGCGTCTGCGCCACGAGCGCGGTATGAGTCTGGCCAAGGTGGCCCAGGGCGACTTCAGTCGGGCCTTTGTCAACCAGGTCGAGAAGGGTCGCGCCAACCCCTCCATTCGGGTCCTCAAGGTCATCGCCGAGCGGCTGGGAACCCAGGCGCAGTACTTGATCGACGGCACCCTGCCGGTTCTCGACAGGGAGATCGCGCTGGAGCGTGCCCGGCTGGCGCT
>JAYUBK010000034.1:0-8515 GCA_043740835.1 Chloroflexota bacterium | reverse complement strand
ACGTTTGATACCCTGCGAACTCGAACGGCTATACTCCGCGCTCTTGAGTCGGGGCCCACTGAACCCGGCGGAAATGGAAGAATAAAGTCATCAAACGGACCTACCAGCCCAAAAAGCGCTACCGCAAACGCGTCCACGGATTCCTCCGCCGGATGGATTCCGTCGGAGGCGCACGCGTGATCCGCAACCGTCGCAGAAAGGGTCGCGCCCGGCTCGCCCAGAGCTAGGCTCGAACCCCGAAAGCAACCTGCAGCCCGCCCGGGCGTGAAGCGCCGTCTCCGCCTCCGTGGCAGGCGGGATTTCCAGGCACTCATAAGCGGTCGCCGCGTGTTCGCAGGAGCCGGACTCATCGGTTTCGCCCGTCCGGGCGCGACGGACGGCACCCGCGTGGGGGTCGCCGTCAGCCGCCAGGTCAGAGGCAGCGTCGGCCGCAATCGGGCCCGCCGCCGCCTCCGTGAGGCCGCCCGTCTCGGCTTCCTGCCCGGCCTGCACGATTGGGCCAGAGCGAGTACGGGAATAACTTTCGACGTGGTCCTGATCGCAAGGCCGGCCGCTCTCGACCTCTCCTTCGAAACGCTGAGGTCGGAGGTGGCCGAGTTCGCCCGCCGCCTCGAGGCCACAAGGGTCGCTGGGCCCCGGCCATGACCCGGTTCGCCCTCGCGGCCATTCGGCTCTACCAGATGACGTTATCGAAGCTCTTCACGGGCAGTTGCCGCTACTATCCCTCCTGCTCTCACTACACTTACGAGGCTGTAGAGCGCTACGGACTGCTGCGCGGGTCGTGGATGGGCGGGAAGCGGATCTTGCGCTGCCACCCCTTCGCAGCCGGAGGCTACGATCCAGTCCCGTGACAGCTACGTATAGAAGGATGAAGCCACCCATCCCAACCCGGAGTCTCAAGCCATAAACCTCGGTCACTTCTTAGACTTCCTGAAGCCCGTCCACGACCTTTGGTGGGCGATTTTTGGCACGTCTATCTCGTGGGGCCTGAACGTGCTTTACAACACCTTCACCAACGTCCCGTTCCTCGCCACGGTCGGCGCCTATGGCCTGGCCGTGATCGTCCTCACAGTGATCATCAAGCTGATCGTCGCCCCGCTTTACCACCTCCAGCTTTCGTCGAGCCGCAAGAGCATGGCCAACCAGCGCCGGATCGCGCCCGAGGTCGCCAAGCTTAAGAAAAAATACAAGAACGATCCGCAGACTCTCAACACGGCGACAATGGCTCTGTACAAGGAGCACGGAATCAATCCCCTGGGTGGTCTCAGCGGCTGCCTGCCGGCATTAATTCAGTTCCCGATCCTGACCGCGATGTACTGGGTCTTTCTGCAATTTCATGGCGCCGACACGCATTTTCTTTTCATACCTTCCCTGCACGACCTACCCGGCCACCACCCACTGATACCCGGACTGCCGATCCCGACCTTCGCTTACCTGCTCATCCCACTGCTTGCTGGAGCGTCCACGTTCCTTCAGACAAAGATGATGCAGCAGCCGCCGAACCCCCTTGCCACCGAGCAGGAGTTGCAGGCTCAGCAGATGACAAAGAGCATGTCCGTGATGATGCCGTTGATGATCGCCTACTTCGCGATCGTCACCCCCGCGGGCCTCGGACTCTACTGGCTGATCTCAAACTGCGTCGGTATAATCCAGCAGTACCTGGTGAACGGGGGCTGGAGACCACCTGGAAATTGAGATCCGCTGAAGGGCGTGGCCGCACTCTCGACGAGGCCGTTGACGCCGCGCTGATAGAGCTTGGCGAAAGTCGCCGCAATGTCGACGTCAAGGTCGTGAGCGAAAGTTCCGACGAGACCGTCGTCCAAGTTCACGTGCTTGGAGAGGCTGACGGCAGCGAGCTCGCCTCCTCCACGATGCCGGCCGCCGCCGACCCGGCTGCGGAGGAGAGCCGTGACCTTGTCGCCGAACTTCTGACGCAGATGGGAGTCAAGGCCACCGTCGGCATCCGCGCGCCCGGCGACCCTATCGTCCTCGACGTCAGCGGCCGCGACCTCGGACTCTTGATCGGGTGGCGGGGGGAGAGTCTGCGCGCGCTCCAGACCGTGACCAACATGCTGGTCAGCCGAAAGCTGGGCCCGGATCGCCACGTCATCGTCGACGTCGAGCGCTACCGTCAGCGCCGCGAACACACCGTCAAGGAGATCGCTCTTCGCGCCGCTCGCCAGGTCAAGGTCACGGGCGATCCGATCACACTCGACGCCATGCAGCCGTTCGAACGTCGTGCCATCCACCTGGCCCTCGAGGACGATCCCCAGGTCAGCACTGCGAGCGTCGGTGAGGAGCCCAGCCGAAGGGTGGTCGTGGGTCCCCGCCGGGCCGAGTAGCGGTTCCCGTTTGGGATCTTCCTCCCCTGACGCAACGGATCACATTCGGCGGGCCATCGCCCTGGTGAATGACGCGGCGGACGGTACCGGCGACCAGGACATCACTCCCAGCGAAATCGCCGAGGCAGTCAGGGACGCGCTCGAGATGACCAGCGATGACATGCCGCCCAAGGCCCGCCGCTATCTCAGCGAGGCGCTCGACTCGGTCTCCGATGGGATGCCCAGCGACCATGTCGCGATGAGTCTTTACGCCGCTCTCGGGGTAATTCAGGAGACCTGATCCGAGGCCGATCCGGCCGCCCGGGCCGCGAGGCGGGGCCCATCTATACTCTCGGACCGGAATGAAGCCGATCGATTTCAGCGTCCACGAACTCGAAGGCGGCGTCCGGCTCGTCACCGCTCCGATGCCCGATCGCGCTTCGGTGAGCCTGGCCCTGATGTTCTCCGTCGGCTCCCGTTACGAGAGCGACCGGCTGGGCGGCATCTCCCATTTCATCGAACATCTCTTTTTCAAGGGCACCTCGCGCCGGCCCAGCGCGCAGTTGATCGCCGAAGCGATCGAGGGCGTCGGTGGCGTCATGAACGCCTCCACCGACAAAGAGGTCACAACCTACTGGACCAAGGTGCCTGACACGCATGCCGATTTGGCTGCCGACGTGCTGTTCGACATCGTCTCCGACTCGCGTTTGACTCCGGAGGACATCGAGCGAGAGCGGACAGTGATCCTCGAGGAGCTGAAGATGTACCAGGATCTGCCGCAGGACCACGTTCACAGCATCTTCGAGGAGATCATGTGGCCCGCGCACCCGTTGGGAAGAGACATCGGCGGCACCCTGGCGTCGGTTGCGGCGCTGAGTCGCGACGATTTCGTCGAATTCGTCAAGAACTATTACGGCCGCTCCAAACTCGTCATCAGCGCTTCGGGCAGGGTGGAGTCGGCGGGCATGACGAAGCTGATCGCCGAGCGTCTCGAGCTGACGGGAAGCGCGTCAGGCAATGGCTATGCGCCACCGCCGCCGCCCCTGACGGCGCCGGCGGTGCGACTCCAGCGGAAGGACACCGAACAGGCTCACATCTGCATCGGGACGCGTGCCCTTTCCTATCTCGACGAAGATCGCTATAACCTCGATCTTCTCAATACGATCCTGGGCGAGGGCATGAGCTCGCGGCTCTTCCTCGAGATCCGCGAGAAGCGAGGGCTGGCCTACGACGTGCACAGCTACACGAGCAAGCATCACGACTGCGGCTACTTCGCCGTCTACACGGGGGTCGACCCGTCGAAGTCCGAGGAGGCCGTGAACGCGATCGTCGCAGAGCTGCGGCGCGTCATCGACAGCGATGTGCCCGAGAGCGAACTCGAGAAGGCGCGCCAGTTCACTCTCGGCCGCCTCAAGTTGGGCCTCGAAAGTACCAATGCGATGGCCAGCTGGCTGGGACAGCAGCAGCTCCTGGCAGGGAGGATCCGGCCGCTCGATGAGGTCGTCAACGCAATCGAGGCGGTTACCGTTGACAGCATCCGGCGTGTCGCCCAGAGGGTCCTTGATCAGCCACTCCAGATGGCCGTGATCGGGCCCTTTGATTCGGACTCGACCTTCCGCAAGGCGATCGGGGCCTAGAACCTATGGCGCCCGCAGAGGACGCCGTTTCCGACTCTGGCCGCAGGTCCCGGCGGAAGTCCCGGTCGGCGAGCGGCCTATCTCAGGCGAAAGCCCAGGCGCGGTCACCGGCTCGCACCGCCGCGTTGGGGGGCGCGGGGACCGCGGGCTGCTGAGGCAGCCGTGCAGCCGCCGAGTGGAGGAGAGGGCGCTGGCTGAGGACGCCAGCCTTGTCAAGTGGGAGAAGCCGAATCCAGGCCCGAGCCTCGATTTCATCGCGCTTGATCGGCCCGAAGGTGCGCGAGTCGCTGGAGTGGTTGCGGTTGTCGCCCATCACGAAATAGGTCTTTGGTGGAATGACCTGGCCCGAGGAGGATGCCGCCGCACCGCGCGGCCAGTCGTTGTCAGTGACCCAGGGCTCCCCACCGGACAGGTAAGGCTCATCCAGCAACTGGCCATTTATGTAGATGCGACCCGACTGTATGCGCAACTGTTCGCCTGGTAGCGCGATGACGCGCTTGACAAAGTCCTGTGAATTGTCCAGCGGGTCCTTGAGGATGATGATATCGCCCCGTTGAGGGTCTGTGAAGCGCAGGTCGATCTTTGTAGCCACGAGATAATCGTTGTTATTCAACGTCGGCACCATCGAGAACCCCAGGACGTGCACCGTCTGGATGGCGAAGGTGATGACGACATAGAGGCCGAGCGCAAGAAGGAGGATCTCGAGAAGCTCGACGACGAACGACTTGGCGGGCTGCAGGGAGCCTGTCTTCACCGCAGTCTGTTCGGAGGAGCCAGGATTCGTCGCCACAGGCCTGTGATCATATAGAGGAAGCCTCGGGGCCCCTTCGATTGCAAGTAAAACGTTTGTCCATGGGACGTCGCCGGCCGGCGGTGTGATCAGCTCAGCCGTCGGCGGATCTCCTCAAGCTCGGCCGGTGAGCGGTACTCGATTGTCACCCGGCCCTTCGTCGGGGTGCCCGTGATGGCGACCGGCAGCCCCACCGACTCCTCGATACCGGCCGCGAGGTCCTCGAGAACATTGTTGAGCCTGGGAGCCTTGCGGCTGGGCCGGGCCGGCTTGTAAGCGCCGACCCAGTTCTCGGCCTGCCGCACCGACAGCTTGCGGGCCACAATGACCTTGAGGCCCTGTTCCTGCTCGGGGTGCTGAGGAAGCCCCGCCAGCGCACGCGCGTGCCCGGCTGTGATCACCCCGCTGCTGACGGCGGACTGGACTGCCGGAGCAGCGGTCAGAAGTCGCAGGGACTGGTTGATCGACACCCGGTTCCTGCCCAGCCTTACAGCAACCTCCTCCTGGGTGAGGCCGAACTCGTCGCAGAGGAGGCGCAGGCCGTGGGCTTCCTCGATGGGATCGAGGTTTTCGCGCTGGAGGTTTTCAGTGAGGCCCAAGACGAGCCTGGTGGGAGCCTCGTCGGCGGCCCGGACCAGGGCCGGCACGCGTTCGACGCCGGCCATGCGGGCGGCCCGCCAGCGGCGCTCGCCGGCCAGTAGTTCGTAGCCGTCGGTGAGCCGGCGGACGAGGATCGGCTGAAGCAGCCCGTGGATTCGGATCGAATCGGCCAGCTCGCGAAGCGCGTCCGGGTCGAAATGCCGGCGCACCTGCTGCTGCGACGGCTTGACCTGATCGACGGCGATCATCTGCGGGACGGAGGTGTCGCCGGCCTCGGAAGGAAGCGGGATGAGAGCCTCGAGCCCGCGACCGAGACCGCGGCGGCGGATCTCCGTCATCGCGAAAGAAACTCCCTGGCCAGCTCGCGGTAGGCGATTGCACCACGACAGGTGGGGTCGTACTCGGTGACGGGGCGACCGTGGCTCGGCGCCTCGCTGATCCTTACGTTTCGGGGGATGACCGTCTTGTAGATCTTCTCGGGATAGGCCCGTCGCACCTCGGCGAGCACGTCCCAAGCCAGCGTGTTGCGGGCATCGAACTGGGTGACGAGAATGCCGCTGATCGAGAGGCCGGGGTTCACGCCCTGTCGGATCAATTCCATCGTGTAAAGGAGGTGGCCGAGGCCTTCCAGTGCGAAGTACTCGCTCTGCACCGGGATGAGCACCTCCTGCGCGGCCGCGAGGGCGTTGATCGTGAGGAGTCCGAGAGACGGGGGGCAGTCGATCAGCACGTGCCCATAGCCGCCGCCGAGCTCACTCAGCGCCTGGCGCAGCCTGAACTCGCGTTCAGAGGCCGTAGCGAGCTCGATCTCGGCTCCGGCGAGGCTGAGATCCGAGGGCACAAGGTAGAGGTTGGGCACCGAGGTGGGGACAGCAACGTCGTCGATTACCGCCTCGCCTGTCAGCAGGTGATAGACGTTGAGCCGCTGGCGGCGCACGTCGAAGCCGAGGCCGCTTGTCGTATTGGCCTGGGGATCGAGGTCGATGAGGATGACGGGGCGCCCGATCTCGGCCATGGCGGCGCCGAGGTTGATCGCCGTCGTCGTCTTGCCGACGCCGCCTTTCTGGCTTACAACGGCGACGATCCGGGTCTGCGTCCGGACCAAGATGTTGGGCTCAGTCCGTTCCATTGCAGCACATATTGTGTCCTCGACCAGCGTCACGCGACCAGTTTAGAGGTCGCGGCGGCACCCGAGAAGGGCCGCTCTTAACGCTGTAAGAGCCGCCGCCCGGCGGGGAGAGCGGCCACGGCCAGGACCACGAGCAGGACGGCTTCGATCGCAATCGCGGGTCCCAGGAGCGTTCCCGTGATGCTGATGCCGGCCAGCGTGTTGTAGCCGACATGGGTCATCGTCGACGTCGTCGTATTCGCGTACTTTCGAATCAAGCCGAGCCCGAATCCGAGCATGAATACGACAAGCGTGTCGAAAGAGATCCCGTACTGGACATGGACAGCAACGAAGGCGACGGCCACTGTGAGCAGGCCCAGGCGTGGCTGCAGGGCACCCCGAAAGAGCGCCTCCTCGGCGATGCCGGCGCCGATCGCGATGACGGCGATGCCGACGGGGTCGGCTAGTCCACCGTAAAGATGCTGCGTCGCAATCCCGAGGCGATGGGACAGGTCCGGAGTGGCGATCCTCTGAAGCTCGTCGCCGAGTTGACTCACGACGTAGAAGACCCCCGACGCGGCGAGGCCCAGAACGACCTGCCACCAGCGGGGGCGGACGAGGCCCAGGCGCTCGAGGGCCTCGCCCAACGAGCGCCGCGTGAAGAGCCCAACGCCAAGGAGGGCCGCGAGCAGCAGGGGCAATTCTCCGAAAAGTACGTCGAGCCGGTCAAGGGGCGCCGAGCCACTCACCTTGGCAACCGCGTCGGTCGTCAGCTGAAAGGCGATCTCGTCGCCGATGAGGAGAATCACGCCGGCCAACGCGGCCATCTCGAGGACGCTCTGCGGATCGATCGGCAACCACTTGGGGAGCCGCTGGGCCGGCGTCACCAGGAGGGCGGCCGCGACGGCGCCCGCCAGGAGGCTCACCGCGCCGGCCCCCGCCAGGCCCGCCCGCGTCGACCAGCCCGCGCTGCGGACGCGGAAGGCGCTGATGAGGTCCACGAAGGCACCATTGACGACGACCAGGAAGATCGCCAGTACGACGAGGACCAGGGTGACGATCCGCGCCCAGCGGGACTTCAGGCCGAGGTTGGCAATTACGATCGGAGGCAGGATCGCGAATCCGACCAGCGCGGCCTGCCAGTCGAATAGGAATCGCGCCAGTTGAATCAGGCCGGGTCCTCGGCGGGAGCGGCAGCGGGACCGGGAGAGGGAGCGGGAGCGGGAGGCTTGGCCCCGTAGGACGCCTCGATCATCGGCCGGAACAACTCGAGCGGGATCGGGAAGACGACGGTCGTGTTCTTCTCGACACCGATCTCGGAAAGGGTCTGCAGGTAGCGGAGCTGGAGGGTGGCCGGCTGGGTTCCGATGACCCGGGCGGCTTCGGCAAGCGTCCCGGAAGCCTGGAGCTCGCCCTCGGCGTGGATGATCTTGGCCCGCTTCTCGCGCTCGGCCTCGGCCTGCTTGGCCATCGCCCTCTGCATCGACTGCGGCAGCTCGACGTCCTTCAACTCGACGACGCTCACCTTCACGCCCCATGGCTCGGTCTGCTGGTCGATGATTTTCTGCAGCTGCAGGTTGATCTGGTCCCGGTTGGCGAGAAGCTCGTCGAGGCTCGACTGTCCGAGGACCGCTCGCAGCGTCGTCTGGGCGATCTGGGAGCTGGCATTCACATAGTTGAAGACCCGGACGACGGAGGCCGCCGGGTCGACGACCTGGAAATAGATGACAGCGTTGACCTTGATGGTCACGTTGTCGTGGGTGATGACTTCCTGGGGCGGCACTTCGAGTGTGACCGTGCGCAGGTCGACCTTGACTAGGCGATCGATCCCGAACGGGATGATCAGGAAGAGACCGGGGCCCTTGAGAGGGACGAGGCGGCCGAGCCGGAAGAGGACTCCTCGCTCGTACTCCGCCGCGATCCGGACGCTGGAAGCCAGGAGCACGACGACGATGAAAAGGACGATGCCGACCGGGACTGCGACTTCCACTTTCTAACCCTCCTTACTGCCGGCGGCGGCAACTGCCGGCGGCTCAACTTCGAGCAGTAGGCCCCGCCG
>JAYUBK010000033.1:0-2597 GCA_043740835.1 Chloroflexota bacterium | reverse complement strand
CGAGGCCGGGATGCGTCGCCAGCATCATCGACGTCTCCATCACCTCGGCATGGGGCCCGGCGGTGTCCGTCCGCCCGAACCGGCGCAGGGCGTCGAAGCCGGCCTGGAAGACGGCGATGTCCGTGATCACCGCGCAGTTCGCCCTGGGCTTGCGCTTCGCCCATTCGGCAAGCACGGGGTAGTTGCCGCCATGGCTTGACATCACCACGAAGCTTTCGAAGCCGTGCCGCGCCAGCGAATCGATGTAGGACTCGATGATCGCGATCAGAAGCTCGGCACTTATCGTCAGGCTGCCTGCGAAGGTCATGTGGTGCTCGGAACAGCCCGGGCGGATCACGGGCGCGACGAGCGCATCGCCGAGGCGGAGGGCGAGACGGCGGGCGTATTCCTCGCCGAGCAGCGCGTCCGTGGCCTCGGGCAGATGGGGTCCGTGCTGCTCGGAAGACGCGGCGCAGATGATGACGCGTCGTTTGCCGCCGGCGATCGCAGCCTCGACATCCGGCCACGTCATGCGCTCGATGAACAACTCGGTCACGGTGATGGCAACTCTAAGGCCATCAACCGCTCGCGAGAATCGGGGTCCCTGCGAAATGGCAGGCCGCCACATGGCCTCCCGATTTCATCTCGAGGGGCGGTTCGACCTCGGCGCAGATGTCCTGGGCGATCGGGCAGCGGGTTCGGAACCGGCAGCCGCTGGGCGGGTCGATGGGGCTCGGGACGTCGCCCGAGAGGATGATTCGCTGCTTCCGCCGTCCAGGCGTGGTCTTCGGGATGGCCGAGAGCAGGGCCATCGTGTACGGGTGCAAGGGGCGGGCGAATAGGTCGCCGGCGTCGGCCAGTTCGACGACCTTGCCGAGGTACATGACGGCGATGCGATCCGAGATGTAACCGACCACAGCCAGGTTGTGGGCGACGAAGAGATAGGTGAGGTTGAAGCTTTTCTTCAGCTCGACGAGCAGGTTCAGGACCTGCGACTGGATCGACACGTCGAGTGCCGAAACCGGCTCGTCGGCGACGATGAACTTGGGCTGGAGGACGAGGGCCCGGGCGATGCCGATCCTCTGGCGCTGGCCGCCGGAGAACTCGTGCGGGTAGCGGCCGGAGGCCTCCTGACGAAGGCCGACCTGCTCGAGGACGTCCTGGATCAGGGCCTCGCGGGCCTTTCCGTGCGCCACGCCATGGGTCGAGAGACCCTCGCCGATGATCTCCCGCACAGTCATCCGTGGGTCCAGCGAACCGACGGGGTCCTGGAAGATGATCTGCATGTCGCGGCGCATCGCCTTGAGGCCGGCGCCGCGCTGAGCGAGCATGTCCTTGCCGTCGAAGGTGATCTTCCCGCTCGTCGGTTCCACAAGCCGCAGCAAGGTCCGGCCCAGCGTTGACTTGCCGCACCCCGACTCACCGACCAGCCCGATGGTCTGGCCGTGCATCACATCGAGGTCGACGCCGTCGACCGCCTGGACCTGGCCCACGACTCGCTGCAGCAGTCCCCGCCGAACGGGAAAGTATTTCGTGATCCCGCGCGCGGAAAGGAGGGGTTCCTCGGTGCCCGCGCTAGAGACTGTCACGAGCGACGTTCCACGCTCGCGAGGTTTCGAGGGCCGTTCTCGCAGAGCCAGCATGCCGACATCTGGGCGCCGGCCTTCATGAGCGGGGGGTCTTCCTCCAGGCAGCGGTCGAAGGCGTGATCGCAGCGGCTTGCGAAGCGACAGCCGCGAGGCCAGTTGAGCGGGCTCGGAACCATCCCGCGAATCACCCGCAGCGGCTCCGCCTGCGTCATCCCGAGCACCGGGATGGAATTCAGGAGGGCCTCTGTGTAGGGGTGCTGGGGGCTCCGGAAGAGTGCTTCGGCGGTTCCGCGCTCGACCACCCGGCCGGCGTACATGACGGCCACGTCATCGGCCACCTCGGCCACGACGCCGAGGTCGTGAGTGATGAGGATGATGGCCATTCCGAGACGTGCCTGGAGCTCCTGCATGAGTTCGAGGATCTGGGCCTGGATGGTCACGTCGAGCGCCGTGGTGGGCTCGTCGGCGATCAGCAGCTTGGGATTACAGGAGAGCGCCATACCGATCATGACGCGCTGGCGCATGCCGCCCGACAGCTGGTGCGGGTACTCGCCAACCCGTCGCTCGGGGGATGGAATCCCGACCAGCTTGAGCATCTCGACCGCTCGATTGCGCGCCTCCCCGCGACCGACCCGCTGATGGATCTCGACCGACTCCGCAATCTGGTCGCCGACCGTGTACACGGGGTTCAAGGAGGTCATCGGTTCCTGGAAGATCATCGAGATCTCGTTGCCCCGGATTGCCTCGAGCTCTCCCTCGTCCATCTGTGCCAGGTCCACGATCTGCTCCCGGTGTTGGAAGTCGATCCGCGCACCCGCTTCGATGCGACCCGGCGCGTCGATCAGCCGCATGATCGAGAGCGCCGTCACGCTCTTTCCGGAACCCGACTCCCCGACGACCCCGAGGGTCTTGCCGGCCGCGATGTCGAGGTCGACGCCGTCGACGGCGCGGACGACGCCGGCCTGGGTGTGAAACCAGGTCCTGAGGTTGCGCACCGACAGCAATGGAGCCACCTGTCCGCGCAGGTTA
>JAYUBK010000032.1:0-8609 GCA_043740835.1 Chloroflexota bacterium | reverse complement strand
TCGTGTTCATCATCCTCTTTCCGCACGACCAGAACTTCGTCCTCCTCCTGGGAATCTTCTATGGCGTCGGGTACGGCCTTTACTACGCTGTCGACTGGGCGCTCGCCTGCGACACTCTTCCGGATCCGGAGCATTCGGCCAAGGACATGGGCCTTTTCCACGTGGCCTTCACCCTTCCCCAGGTTCTGCTCCCCTCGATCGCGGGGCCGATCTTGGACCTCTTCAACCACCGATCACCCAACTCGGGCTACCGTGTGATCTTCTCCGCATCGATCGCCTTCTACGTCATCGGCACAGTCCTCGTCAGCAGGATCAAGTCGGTCCGCTGACCCCTCGCACAACGGTCACAGAGTTGAGTGCCGGCTCAGGGCGCACAATCGGGCGCGGGATGGATGCCAACCAGCGTCGGCGAGAGCTTGTGCGCAAGGGCTATGACGCGATCTCCCACGCCTACCGCGGTGACGACAGCCGGAGCAATCCCGCCACCGCCGAGAGCACGGCGAGGTATCAGGGCTGGGTCGACGAACTGGCGACCATGCTCGATCCGGGGTCAAGGGTTCTCGACCTCGGGTGCGGCTGCGGACTCCCGGCCACGAGTCAGCTCACCGCGGCCGGCTTCGCCGTGACGGGACTCGACTTCTCACGAGTCCAGATCGACCGCGCTCGAAGTCTTGTCCCGGCGGCGAACTTCATCGAGGCCGACATGGTGACCTGGGACACGAAAGCGGGCAGTTTCGACGCGGTCGTGAGTCTCTACGCCCTGATCCATATCCCCCTCGCCGACCAGCGCCCACTCCTGTCGCGGATCGCTCGCTGGCTGCGTCCCGGAGGCGTCCTCCTCGCGATCGTCGGTCACGGCGCCTGGTCCGGGACTGAGGACTATCTCGGCGCTCCGATGTTCTGGGACCACGCCGACACCGAAACCTATCTTGGCTGGCTCACCGAATCAGGCTTTCGGCCGCAGTGGCAGCGATTCGTACGTGAGGGCGATGGCGGCCATGCCCTGGTCCTTGCGAGGGTGGTTTGAGACGAGACATGGAGTGCCTCTTGACTGCCTCGACAGACGGCTGCTGACGGGCTCCTGACATCGGGGGGCGTACAACTTTCGTTACGGGCACGTCCTGTGTACAAATGTCAAGGGCACGCCCGAGACGAATACGTCGCAGGCGTTTGGCCGGTGGAAAACCCTTGGAAAAAGGATGACCCCAACCAGCTTCGTCCTTTCCGGATCCTGCCTTGCGGCGCTCACCGAGAGGTCCGCCGTCGATCGGGGCCGGGACTTAAGGTAAGCGTTGTGGTGGGCAAGAACAAGGCCCGAACTTTCGTGCGCCGCCAGGCTACGAATCCAAGCTTGGGGGTGCCGCTGCTCTGTCCGACGTGCCGAGTCGGGATGCTGTTCGGCGCAGGCGAGTTGACCTGTCCCGATGGCCATCCGGTGCCCACCGCGTCGCCCGGAGTTGCCGATCTCTGGGAGCGCGGACGGCCACTTCCAAACGTCGACGCCTACAGCACCCCCATCGGCTGGGCCTACGACCATGGCGTCAACAACCGCCTCCTGGCGCCTTTGGCAGGACGGCTCGAGTGGGGAGCGGACATCCGCCGCATGTACCGCCTGATGGACGAGGGGGTCCGTTGTTTCGCGGGTGAGCTGGTACTCGACGTGCCCGTAGGTGGCGGCACGACGTTCGCGGAGGGAGCCCCTGACCTCGACGGGAGGCTCATCGGGATCGACATCTCGACGGCCATGCTCACCAGAGCCTCGCGCCGTCGTGATCGCCATGGTCTGCGCGAGAAGGTCGTGCTCGCGCGCGCGGACGCCACCTCCCTGCCGATGCCGGACGCGTCGGTCGACAGGGTGCTCTGCTTCAACGGCCTTCACGTCCTCCCCGCCAAAGAGAAGGCCCTGGCCGAGTTCAGGCGCGTCCTCCGCCCGGGTGGCGAGCTGATAGGGACTGTGCTTGTCGAGGACGGATCCAAACCCTTCGCGACCCTGGTCGCCCTGGAGCGTCTGGCCGGGTTCTTCGTTCCCGCCAGCGCGGAGCGGCTGCCCGCCATCGCCAGGGCGGCCGGGTTCGACACCTGGGAACAGGAGCTCGAAGGCACCTACCTCTACTTTCGCGGAGAATGATGCTCCAACGAACCCGGGAGGTGACCGTCAGAATGCCCGCTCCCTCGTATGTACACGGCGCGTCGAGCGTGCCCCTTCTCGGCCAGACGATCTCGCGGAATCTGCGTCAAATCGTGGAACGGTTTGGCGATCGCGACGCGCTCGTCTCCATGCATCAGGGCCATCGTTCGACGTACACCGAATTTTTCGGGCTCGTGGAAAAAGCGGCAAGAGGGCTGATGGCGAGGGGCATCGAGAAGGGCGACCGGGTCGGCATCTGGTCTCCGAACCGTTATGAGTGGACCGTCGTTCAGTACGCCACGGCGCAGATGGGTGCGATCCTCGTCAACATCAACCCGGCCTATAGGAGCCATGAGCTCGAGTACGTGCTGAATCAGGCCGGTATCCGCCTGTTGATCCATTCGGCCGCCTTCCGGGCCGCCGATTACACGGCGATGGTCCGCGAGGTTCGGGCCCGCTGCAGTCAACTCGAGCAGACCCTCGTCCTCGACACCGAATGGGAGTCATTGCTGGCCGAGTCGCAGAAGGTCGGCTCCGAGGCCCTCGTGGAGCGCGAGGACAGCCTCCAGTTCGACGATCCCATCAACATTCAGTACACCTCGGGGACGACGGGCTTTCCGAAGGGCGCCACCCTGAGCCACAACAACATTCTCAACAACGGCTTCTTCATCGGCGAGGGGCTCAAATACACGGAGAGGGACAGGGTCTGCATACCGGTGCCCTTCTACCACTGCTTCGGCATGGTGCTCGGGAACCTCGCCTGCACGACACACGGCAGTTGCATGGTCATCCCGGCGGAGGCCTTCGATCCGCTGGCCTGCATGGAAGCGGTGCAAAAGGAGAGGTGCACGTCGCTTTACGGAGTGCCGACGATGTTCATCGGCGAGCTCGATCACCCCCGACTCCCGGAATTCGACTTCTCTACGCTCCGGACAGGCATCATGGCCGGCGCGCCCTGTCCCGTCGAGGTCATGAAGAAGGTTCAGACGCTCATGCACATGCCGGACGTGACCATCTGCTACGGCATGACGGAGACCTCGCCGGTGTCCTGCCAGACGGCCATCGGCGATCCCCTTGAGAAGCAGGTCGCAACGGTCGGACGCGTTCACCCGCACGTCGAGATAAAGATCATCGACCCGGAGACTGGACGGATCGTCCCCCGCGGCAGCCCGGGCGAGTTCTGCACTCGGGGCTACTCGGTGATGCTCGGTTACTGGGGCAACCCCGAGGCCACCCGCATCGCCATCGACGCCGCGGGCTGGATGCATACGGGCGACATCGCCGTCATGGACGAGGACGGCTATTCGAACATCACGGGCCGCATCAAGGACATGATCATCCGCGGCGGCGAGAACATCTATCCGCGAGAGATCGAGGAGTTCCTCTACGCGCACCCGGAGATTTCCGACGTCCAGGTCATCGGCGTGCCCAGCGAGAAGTACGGCGAGGAGGTCATGGCCTGGGTCAAGCTCCGCGAGAATGCGACAGCAACCGGCGAGGACCTCGCCTCCTATTGCAAAGGCAAGATCGCGAGTTACAAGATCCCCCACTACTGGAAGTTCGTCGACTCGTTCCCGATGACGGTTACCGGCAAGGTGCGCAAGGTCGAGATGCGGGAGTCGGCGGTGAAGGATCTCGGCCTGGAAGGGGCCGCCGCCGTCCACACCGCCTGACTGCCTCTTCAGCTGCCGCTCTACTCCAACGGGGGCCGGCGCCCCCAGGCGGCGAGCATCGTCGCCGGTTGGGCGAGAAAGGCCGGATTTTCAAGCAGCTCGAAATAGGCGGCACATTCCACCTCTGAGAGTGCGCCCGCCTCCAGGAGCTCGTCCTTCAGCTGCTCGGCTGTGAGCCGAGCCACAACAGCGCCGGCTCCGGCTCGGCGCAGCAGGAGCCGCCCCTCGGCATCGATTTCCACGAGACCAGCAGAAGCAAGCCGCGCCGGGAGTCGACGGCCGTAGTCGTACGCGTGACCCTGAGCGGTCATGACAGCGGCGATTGCCGCCTCCACTTTTCCATACAGCTCGACGGCGCCAGGATCCTCGGGCGCCACCAGCGTGATCGTCATGCCGTCGAGTTCCTCGCACACAAGCCAGCCTCCGGGACGCAGCGCCGCGACCATCTTGCTGAGGACGCGGTCCCGGTCCGGAAGATGGGCGAGGAGAGCGCGCGCGTGCACGAGGTCGAACTCTCCGACCGGCAACTCATCGATCACGGCGTCATGGCGGCGGACCTCAAGGTTCGGCCCCCGCAGGTCCTCGATCAAGCGAGTATCCATGTCCGTGGCCAGGACGTGGCCGCCGGGCCCGACCTGACGGGAAAGCCAGGTTGCGATCGATCCGGCACCCGCCCCGACCTCGAGGCATCTCCATCCCTCGGAGACACCCCGCGCCTGCAGATGGCGAATGGTCCCCGGGTCGAAACGCATCTCAAGCGCGTTCAGCCGCTGACGGGTCTGGATCCACGCGTTGTCGAAGCTATACGGCGTGCTCATGCCTGCGCCCACGTCATCTGTTCGTCCGCCTGCATTGCCAAAGCTCGCGTTACCGGGAGCTACATCAACTGGTCGGGCAGGAGTCTTTTCTCGCGGAGCACCCGGAGGTCGTGGAAGGCGTCCACGTAGCGGAGAGTTCCTGACACCGAGCGCAGGACCATCGAGTGCGTGTAGGCGTAGTACTCCTCGTAACGGACGCCCTGGAGCAATTCGCCGCTGGTGATGCCGGTCGCGGCGAAGAAGATGTTGGTGCCCGAGCAGAGGTCGTCGATGGATAAGACCTTGCCCTCTTTGTGGCCTTCGGCGGTGGCGATCTCCCTATCTCCGTCATCGCGATAGAAGAGCCGCGCCTGCATGCCGCCGCCCAGCGCCTTCACCGCGCAGGCCGCGAGGACGCCCTCCGGGGAGCCGCCGGAACCCATCATCACGTGCATTCCACTCTTGGTCACGAGGGCTGCCATGACGGCGCCTGCGACGTCGCCGTCTGAGATCAGGCGGATCCGGGCGCCGACCTCGCGAATCTCCTCGATGAGACTTTGGTTGCGCTCGCGGTCGAGCACGATGGCGACAAGATCCTGGGGGTGCAGGCCCTCGGCCTTCGCGATCCGGCGCAGGTTCCATTCGACCGGCATGTCGATGTCGATGACGCTGCGGGCGCGGCGGCCGACGACCAGTTTCTCCATGTAAGGGACATGGGTCATGAACATCGTTCCCCGCTCGGAGAGAGCGACCACGGAGAGTGCGCCGGGCAGTCCATTGGCGGTGAGACGGGTTCCGTCTATGGGGTCGACGGCAACATCAACCTCGGGCTCCATGCCGTTGCCGATCTGCTCCCCGAAGAAGAGCATCGGGGCTTCGTCCTTCTCGCCCTCGCCGATGACTATCGTGCCGCGCATGTCGACGGTGGAGAGGCGCTCGCGCATGGCGTCAACGGCACGCTGGTCGGCCGCTTCCTTGTTGCCCCGGCCCTGGAGGGGGGCAGCGGCGAGCGCGGCGGCCTCCGTGACGCGGAGCAACTCGAGCGCGAGGTTGCGGTCTATGAGCTCGCTCGGCATGGCTATGCGGGAGTTTAAGGCGAGAGCGGTAAAAGGTTGGCGCCAGGCCCTGTCGTCGTCAGGGTCCATGTCGGCGGCGGGCGAGTCTGCGGCGGCCATTACCTCGGTCGACCTCGGCGCCGAGGGCTTGCTCACTTCAGCCGCGCGTCAGCCTTCTCGGCAGCAGCCCGCGCTCGGCCTGCGGCGGCGCGCTTCGCCTTCAGCTCCTGCCCCGGCGGGCCCCCGAGGCGCCGCCGGCGAATGGGCACGGCCTCCCTGTCAACAAGGAGCTTTTCTTTGCTGATGAGCTTGCGCTCGTTCTCCGGGGTCTCGTAGACGCAAGTTCTCTCGAGAAGCGCGGTGACCCAGACCCGGATGCCTTCGAGCTCCGCCGGGAAGCCCTCGACGATGCACTCGTCCACCGTCGACTCGGAGCCTGCTGAGAGCGACTTTCACGCGACCACCTCACCCTGCTTGGTGAAGTCCAGCATACACAAATCCTTATAGCAGGAACTGCGAGTTTCGGCCGAGTTCGGCGTCCTTAGAAGAACTCTCCCCAGAATTTGCGGACTCGGTCGACGGGAGTCTGCGGCGCGACCGCCTCAGCCTGGGCCTGCGGCTGCCGGTCGGCCTCAGGCTCGTCCGGGACGCCCTCCGGGTGGACGCGAATGACCCCGTGGTGGACCCCGCCCTCAGTGACGACGAGGGAGCCGACGCGGGCGTCGCCCTCGAGTCGGCCGCTTCGGGCAATCCTGAGCCGGCCCTGGGCGATGATGTTGCCGCGGACCGTGCCCGCGATCGTGACGTTACTGCCGCGGATGGTCGCGGTGACCTCCGCCACACGGCCGATCAAGAGGTCCCCGGCGCATTCGATTTCGCCGCTGAACTGGCCGAGCACCTGGCCGTCGCCCGTGATGACCATCCGGCCCTGAAGCGAGTCGGCCTCTGCGAGTACGGTCACCGCCGGACTGATAGTGGCCAGAATCGTGTCCTCTGCGAGGACCTCGGCGCCTTCGGATTCCAAATCCGCCTTGAGGTGAAGCTTTGACATGCCTGTGTCAGTAGCCATCAGCTTTTTCGGTACGGCCTCCCCACTGCAGCCGGCGCCACGGCCCGGCCCATTGCCCCCGCCACGACCACGATCGTGAGTACGTAGGGGAGCATACCCAAGATTTGGTACGGGAGGTTAACCCCCTCGATCTGCAGGCGATCCCCAAACGCCGAGGAGCCCGCAAAGAGGAGGGCGGCGCCGAAGGCCCCGAATGGCGTCCACTTCCCAAAGATCATCGCGGCGAGGGCGATAAACCCGCGGCCGCCGCTCATGTTCGGGATGAAGTTGCCGATCGCCTGGATGCTCAGGTAGGCGCCGGCCAGGCCCGCAAGCCCCCCTGAGGCGATGACGTTGACATACCGGACGAGGTAGACCGAGATGCCCGCCGTCTCGGCGGCCTTCGGGTGCTCCCCACACGCCCGCGTACGCAGGCCCCAAACGGTATTGAAGAGCACGAAGTGGACCACGACGACGAGGATCAACATGGCGTACGTCACCAGTTGGTTGCGGAAGAGCACCGGGCCGAGGATCGGAATCTGGTTTAAGAGCGGGACGGTCAAGTGCGGCAGGAGTCCGGGACCGCGGCCGGTGGCGTTCTGAACATAGTTCCTGTAAAAGACGCCCGTGATCCCGACCGCGAGGATGTTGATGACGGTGCCACTCACGATCTGGTCTACGAGGAACTCAATGGCGAGGATGGCGTGCAGTCCGGCGATGATGCAGCCGCCCACGATTGCCGCGAGAACGCCGAGATAGAGGTTGTGAGTTCCGAGGGCGACCGCGTAGCCGACGAAGGCACCCGTCAGCATGATCCCCTCAAGGGCGATGTTCACGACGCCTGAGCGCTCACTCATCGTCCCGCCGAGGGCGGCCAGAACGAGCGGTGTGGCGGTGACAAGAGTCGCGGAGAGGAAAGTGACCCAGTCGAAGTTGCTGAAGAACGCCTGCATCAGACCCATCCTCTACGTGGCAGATGGGGGTCCACGGCGGAGGCCTGCCTCCCCCGTGATGCTCGTGTCAGCTGGGAGTGCGGCATCAGACCCCGTCCGCTCCCCTCTCGGTGATCGCGATGGTGGCGAGGTGGTGGCGCCGCACGCGGAAGAGCCAGCTCACCATCGCCGGCGCGGCGATGAACATGATGACCATGGCCTGGACGACCGAGATCAGGTCCGCGGACACCTGCGGATCGGTTGCCAGCTGCATGAAACCAGCGCCATTGCGGAGCGCACCGAAAAGCAGGGCCGCGAAGGGGATGCCCCACGGGTTACTGCGCGCGACCAGGGCTACGGCGATGGCGTCGAACCCGAAGCCGGCGCCGACGGTATCGGTCATGTGGTGGCCGAGGCCGAGGACGTCCACGATGCCGCCGAGGCCGGCCAGGGCACCCGACAGGCCCATGCTCAGGAAGATCGTCCAGCCCACGGAGATGCCTGCTGCGCGCGCCGCTCCCGGGTTGAAGCCTACCGTCCGGATCTGGAAGCCGATCGTGGTCCGTTCGATTAGAAACCACACCAGGGGCACCGCCAGGATCGCCAGGAAAAGTCCGGCGTGGAGGCGGCTGTGGGCGAGAATTATCGGCAGTTGGGCGGCGACGTTGACGTCGAGGGTACGGGGCGTCGATACGTGCGGAGCTGACATCACACCCTTGTTGATCAGCAACGACGCCAGAAGGAAGGCGGTGTAGTTGAGCATGATGGTGACGATGACCTCATGCGCACCGAAGCGAGCCTTGAGCGCGCCCGCTATGCCTGCCCAGAGGAAACCCCCAGCCATGCCCGCCAGCAGCACCAGGGGGATGTCGATGATCGACGGCAGCCCGATGACGCTGTAGCCGACAAAGACGCCCGCCATACCGCCGATGTAGTACTGGCCTTCGGCGCCGATGTTGAAGAGGCCCGCCCGGAA
>JAYUBK010000031.1:0-2602 GCA_043740835.1 Chloroflexota bacterium | reverse complement strand
CGCCCGGTCTTCGGGCCCTTGGAAACGCGCGATTCCGCGGCATCGCGCTCTGGTTGGCTCTCATCCCGATAGCGCTCGGTCATGTCTGGACCACGCTCCTTGTCCCGGCCCTGACGGGCGCGTCGTTCACCGACTTCTCCGTGTACCTGCAGGGCGCGAGGACTCTCGCCGCGGGTGGTGACCCCTACGCGGCCTTCTTCGCCAGCACTGTACCGGATTACAACTTCAATCAGACCTACATCTACCCGCCGCTCGTCGCCTGGTTGCTGCAACCCGTCGCCCTGGTCGGCGACGGCCCCGCCTCGTGGCTTATGCAGGCCCTGCTCCAGGCCGGCCTGGTGGCCTTTGGGCTCGTCTTCTTCCGGGCCATGGGCCGCTGGACGCTGCCGGAGGTTCTGCTTGCCGCCGTCATTGTCATGGCCTACCTGCCCGTCCGCCGCGACCTGCTCAATGACCAGCTCACACTCCTGCTGCTTCTGGCCAGCGCCCTACTCTTGCTGGCCTGGGTGCGGGGTGATCGCTGGTGGGGAGGGGCGACCCTGGGCGCAGCCGTCGCCGCCAAGCTCCTGCAGGCGCCGCTCGGGCTGCTCCTGGTGTGGGGGCGGCGATGGCGGATGCTCGCCGCCGCGCTCGCGACCGGCGCCTTACTGACGCTCGTGGCAGCGCCGCAGTTCCTCGCCGAGTACTTCTTCCAGGTCCTGCCGAAGATCTCGCATGCGACCGGGTTCAGGGAGAACTCCTCGCCCAGCGGCTTCATCGAGCGGATCCTGTACCCGCAGAGCTTCTACGGCGGTTCTCCGGGCGGATCGCTCGTCGGCGTCCTCGGCCTCGTCGTGGCTGCCCTGGTGATCCTGGTGACTTGGCGTGCGTTGGGCCGGCAGCCTCGGAGCGACGCCGACGGTCGGGCGGTCGAGGTAGCCGCCACCGTCGCGGCGGTGCCTCTCCTGATCTCGATCAACTATCACCAGTCGCTGGAGATACTCCCGATTCTCGTTCTCGTCAGCGTCGGGACCCGCCGTCGTGATTGGCTCCTACTGGGTGCCGCCGCCGCCGGTTGGATGCTTCCAGGCCCCGTCCACGCCGCTCTGCTCGCGGCCATCGGCGCGCGTTACGACAACGAGCTCGTGCTGCGGATCTGGAATGATCTGCAGCTTCTCGGGATCGTGCTCCTATGGCTGGGCTGCCTGCGCGCTCTCCGGCAGCCGGAGTGCGCGGAATACCAGTTCGAGGAGGCCGCCCTGCACGAGCAGTGATAGGACAACCGCGCCGTATGCGATCGTCGGTAGCCGCGGATCTACCCCCGGCGTTCCGGCGACGGCAAGCGCTAGAGCTATCGACAGGGCGCCCCGGAGCCCGCCCCAGAAAGCCAGGTGGCGCCACCGCCACGGCAGCCGGCGCACCATCGGGTCGGCGATCCCGAGCAGCAGGTATACCGGCACCGCGCGAGCCACGAACATGACGGCGAAGGTCGCGAGGACGAATCCTGCCGCGGCCACGACGTCTCGGTCGGGCAGTTCCTCTCCAACGAGGAAGAAGAGGATGGCGTTGAGCACGAACCCGAAGAACGCCCAGAAACGGAGCAACGCCGGGGTGTGGAACCTGCCCTCAGCAGCCGCCAAGCGTGCGACGACAAGGCCGGCGACCACCACGGCGACGACTCCCGAGAAGCCCAACCGGTCCGCCACGAGATAGCTTCCGTAGGACACGAGGAGGGTGGTCAGCACCTCGAACGACGCCCGCCTTGCTCTTCGCACAAGAAGTGCCGCCGCGAGCCCGCCGACTACTCCGACCGCCGCGCCTCCGCTGAGAAGGAGAAGGAGGCGGATGAGGAAGTCTGCCGCGGCCGGGTGGCCTCCGTCGATGGTCGCCAGCACCGCGGCGAACACGGCGATTCCCGTTCCATCGTTGAAGAGGCTCTCACCGTTCATCATCGCCACCAGTGGTGCCGGGGCGCCCAGCATCCGGACCAGTGTCACGACGGCGATCGGATCGGTCGGCGAAAGGATCGCTCCCAGCAGGAAGGCGCTCGGCCACCCGAGGCCGAGGGCGAAGTGCGTGACGGCGGCGATCAGCAGCACGGTCAAAGCCACGCCGAAGGTGGCCAGGAGGGAGATGGGTAGGACCGCTCTCCGGAGCTCCGTAAGGTCTAGTCCGAGGGCCGCTTCGAAGACGAGCGGGGGCACGAAGACGGCGAGGATCAACGCTCCGCCGACAGCCGTCTTGGGCAGCCCCGGGACCAGCCCGACAGCCATGCCGACGATGGCGAGGAGGACGGGGTAGGGGAGCGGTAGAGAGAGCGGGCGCTTCAGAGCTCGACGGCCATTCCGTCGCGGGCCGCCTTGACCTCCACGCCGGTTGATTCGCTGAGGCGGGCAGCCAGCTCCCAGGGGTGAGCGCGCCACATCGTCATCCCGAAGTGGGTGAGGATCGCCAATCGCGGCTGTGCCGCCCGGATGATCGCCTCGGCGTCGTCTAAACAGAGGTGGGGCAGGCCGGCGCGGCGTTCGAGGAGCACGGTGTGGATGACCATCACCTCCGCACGGTGCTGTTCGGCGAGGCCGTCGTGATACTCGCTGTCGGTGATCCAGCCCAGCTTCCACCC